>NZ_JBSSDI010000003.1:0-134259 GCF_054060575.1 Thermostichus sp. MS-CIW-15
TAGCATGGAGCAGATAGTGAAGACTTCTTTACTACTGATCAATCCATCCTCCTTCCGAAGTTGGTTTGCTAAGTGCTGCTATTGTACCCCTTGAGCCCTTAACAGGCTGTAGCTAAAACAACTAAGGGATCCGAGCCTGGGCAAACACATCCTGGGGGACAACCTTCAAGCCGGGCAGAAACTCATCTTGGATGGCTTGGGATCCCGTAAAAGTCCGCGGCGGGGCATCGGGGTAGAAAACGGTGATGCTCTTGGCTTGGGGATCCACAACCCAAACGCGAGGGATCCCAGCTTCCAGATAGTCCGCTGCTTTTTGAAGTACAGCCCCAAAACTCTGGCCGGGAGAAAGAATCTCCACTACCAGTTCGGGAGCGACGGGACAAGGGCCGTCTTCCTCAAGCTGCGCTGGCCAGCGTTCAAAGGAAACATAGAGCAAATCGGGAACAGGAAGCCAATCTTGATCCTGCCTTTGCAAAACAACTGCCAGCTCTGTGTACACATCCCCCTTGCCTTGACACCAGGCATCCAGAATGAAAAGCAGCCGCTTCTGCAAAGAGGCATGAAATCTCTGAGGAGACATCGGCAAATCTTTGGGAACAGCTTGTCCATTGACCAGCTCATAGGTAGTATCTTCCTCTGGCAAGGCGAGAAACTGTTCGGGAGTAAGTTTTGGATGAGCAATCGACAGCTCTTCGGTCGATAGCATGCCAGGATCCCTCTCGTTCTAGAGGCCAACTGCTTTCTAGTTCTAGGCTAACTTTGGGTTTTTCGCCTTCACTGCGCGGGAAAAGGCCTCTTGTTTTTGGGAAGGGGGAGCTTCCAGGTTGCGGTAGCTTGCCAGCGGTTGTGCTTTGATGCGTTGCAGACCCACCTGGAGGATCCCTATGGCTAAAACCCTTTTGACCACCCTGGGCACTGGCGACTACACCGAGACGACGTATTTCTTTGGGGAGCAAAGGGCAGACAAAACCTGCTACGTCGCCAAGGCCCTCTGCCAGCTCTTTGAAATTGATAGAATCATCCTCCTGCTGACGGAGGAGGCCCGCGCCAAGCACTGGGGCCGCTTGCAGGAGTCCTTGCCACCCCAGGTGGAGAAGGTGGCCAAAGCCATTCCTGAGGGCAAAACGGAAGCGGAGACCTGGGAGATTTTCGACGTGCTGGTCGATGGCATCGAGCCCAACAGCCGGCTGCTTTTTGATATCACCCACGCCTTTCGCTCCATCCCGCTGCTGGTGCTCTTGGGAGCCGCCCTTTTGCGCAAGGCCAAAAATGTCGAGATCCAGGGGCTCTACTACGGCCTCTACCGCCCTGGCCAGGCGGAGACCCCCATTATCGATCTCACGCCGGCCATTCGGCTTCTGGACTGGCTGACGGCCAGCGACAAGTTCATCAGCACCGGCTCGGCAGTAGAGCTGGGCCAGCTTTTGGACACCGTTCAACGGGACTTCTACCGACAGCAAAGGCCCGGCAAAGGGGATCCCAGGCCCACCCGGCTGCAGACCTTTGGACAAGCCATCCGCGACATCTCCCGTTCTCTGGAGCTGGTGAGGCCGGTCAGCCTGCAGGAGGACTTGCGCAAGTTACAAAGACACTCTACCCAGGAGTTGGCAGAAGAGGTGGGCCAATTTGCCAAGCCCTTCGGCCTGCTGCTGCAAAGCATTCAAAATAGCTACAGCCAACTGGCGCTGCCGGCAGACCAGAAGGAGGATCCCCGCGCTCAAGTTCAAAAGCACTTTCAACTGCTGCGCTGGTATGTGGAAAAGCGCTTCACCACCCAAGCCCTTCTCTTGGCTCGCGAGTGGGTGGTTTCTGCCCTTTGCCTCTGTGAGGGGATCCAAAACTACCTCGAACGAGAAGCGCGGCAAGAAGTTGAACACCAGTTGGGATCCCTTATCCAGCGGAGAAAGCAGCTCTTGGGAGATCCCCCTGCAACTGGCGAATCAGTCCAGCAAGAGGAGCAGCTTCAGTTTCTTCCTCCCATTGCCGCCCACGTTTCGGATGTGAAGCAGCTTGCTGATCTTTGGTCTTGCCTAAGCGAATACCGCAACGACGTAGCCCATGGGCAGATGAATCCCGATCCCCTAAGCGGCGAGGCGCTGGAGAGCTTTGTGCTGCAGAAGCTGCTGCCCAGCTTAGAGGCGCTGTTTCCCGAATTGACCCGGCTAGAAAAGGATCCTTCCGCTTCTTGGTAAACCCAAGACATCGGCAGCTTCGTTCCCGCTTTTCAAGCCTAGTTAAAAAGTTGGCCAAGCTCAAGCTTGATCCTCCCAGACGACCAGAAAAAAAGCTGAAGAAATCTGGGAAGCAAGGGGGATCGACGGATGGTGTTTTGTAGCCTCTGTAACCTCGACACCAGAAGGCTGTCGGGTTCTTGTCTTTAGTTGTTCTAAACGTCCCCTTCCTGCTGCGAAAACACCATGGCTTATCACTACTGGCAAGCGAAGCTTTGGGGTCTGCTGCACGACCCCGCCCTCAAGGCCCTCCACGACGCCTCTGGCCGCGCCAAGGAAGGACTGTGGCCAAACCTAGCTGCCCCTCCACGCACACCGCCCCCGTGGAGAGGCCCGAGACATCCTTTGTGCCCTCGGCCAGCTTGTTGGCCTCCTGGAAGAGCGTCCCCGCATCCCCGCCCAGGTAGGCGGTGTAGACCACGCTCCCCTGGAAGATCGCTCCCGGGGTCTCCGAAGTAAAGCAAACCTTGTAGTCCAGGCTGACTCCCGTGAGGTTCACCCGGGGGTCGGGGGTGTACTGGATCACCACGGGGCCCACCGTCTTGGGGTTGGGGCTAATCCCTCCCTACCCCACCGTGAAGGTGCCCGAGAGGTCGGCGTAGTTCAGGACGTTGACCTCGTAGTTGAAAGGGAAGCTGCAGGCGGCAACCCCCAAAAGGAGCCCTACCCAGAGCCAGCCCTTTGCCGGAAAGCCATACCCTTTGCCTTTACGCATTCCTGCCTCCTTTCCGGGACCTCTAGGGTCCCTACCTCCATCTTCCTCAGGGGGGCTTACAAAAGCCTTAACCCCCTCAAAGCTGGGCTGGCTGGTCTTGCGGTTTCCCCTGGCCCTCCTTCCCATCCCCCTTGGGCTTCTCCTTGCCCTGGTCCTCCTGCTTCAGAGCTTGGTCCTCTAGCCTCTTCGTGAGCCCCTCCAGCAGGCGCTCCGAGAACCCCAGGGCCACGAAGAGCCCATAGGCGGCGGGCGGGCTGAGGAGGGGCTTTAGCCCTCCCCTCAGCGAAGCGTAAACCGGAGCAAATCCTCCGTGAGGAAGTTCGCACCGCCTTGCTGACCGAATAAGTTGTAGATGTACTTGGCCTGGCGGCTGTCCGGCCAGTAAGCCACCACCAGAACCCCCCCGGAGTTGCCCCCGCTACCCGTAGTTTTCAGGTATCCTGGCTCCGTCTTGCCATCCTCATCAAAGTCATCCTGAAGATTGCCCCCTTGCAGGAGTAAGGCCGAAGGCGCCAGGTTCTGGATGGGAGGCGGCACCAAGATCATTAGGTGGGGCTTCCCAGGGTCCACAGGGCAGACCAGGGCATCCTGGGTCGGCTTCCCGCTCTCGTCCAGGATCTCACACGCAGCGTTCATCCAGTAGGCCACCTTGACACTACCGTCTTTGGTGTACTCCACGGTGAGGTAGCGCCCATCGGGTTGCCGCTGTGTCGCCAGGTAGATGCCCGGAGCCACGGGGTCTTCCCGGATCACCTGGCCTGTCTGGGGATCCAGCTCCCGGTGGAAGCCCCCACTCACTCGGACTACATAGAGAGGCTGAGTAAGAACCTCCTGGGCTGGCCAAGGGTAACCTGCCATCACCGCTGCGGTGCAGTTCTGAAAGGTAGTGAAGTCGCCCGAGGGGCAAACGGCTGGATTAGCAGCCAGTTGCACCAGGCAGTAGCGGTACCCTTGTGGGTCGTTCGGGTACTGCTGGATGCAGTACTGGTGTGCGTTCTGGCGCAGGCTTTCGTAAGGACCAAAGCTCGGGGGATAGCTGATCTGCAGCGTGCCGGGGTCGGGGAAGCTAAAGAGGTTCTGCGCCAGGGCCAGGCTAGCGCAGGCGGACCACCAGGCCGCGGCCATCCGTGCTGCTCCCGTAGGCGTAGACCCGCCCTTCGGGGTCCTTGAAAACAAGGTCATAGTTTACCTCCAGGTTCAGGGCGTAGGGCCCTTTCGTGCCCCCGAGGAGAGCCCACGGGCGCTTCCCCTGGTTGGTGTTGTAGCTGAAGCGCACCAGCCCCTCCGGGAAGCCCGGCAGGAAGGGAAGAGCTCCCCCATTATCCCCCCCAGGCCCCGGCAGGTCAAGTCGCGATTTTTGTGGGTTTTTCTTCCACGGCCCAAAGCGGGCCCATGTCCAGGTAACGCCGGAAAGCCCAGTCCTCCGTGGCCCTCAGCATCACTACCGTGGCCAGATTCACCAGGCTCCCCTCGCCGGGGAAACTCCGCCGCTTCACCTCACGGATAAGCCGCTCCAGCACATTCGTGCTCTTGATGTGCCGCTGGTGGACCCCGGGAAAGTCCAGGTAGGTCAGGGCCTCCCCCAGACCCTGGGCAAACACCTCCACCGCCCGCCGGTCCCGGTAGCGCTCAACGAACCCCCGGGCCAGAGATTCCGCCGTGCCCCGCCGCCGCGCCACAAACACCTCCTGGAGGGAGCCGCTCCGACTGCGGCACATGAGCTAAAACGTTCCGCATGAAGTGCACCACGCACCGCTGCCAGCTGGCCCCAGGAAGCTCCGCCATCACCGCTTGGCGGATGGAAGGGTGGTCGTCGGAAATGACCAGCCTCACCCCATGAAGCCCCCGCTCCACCAGGCCCTTCAGCAGGTTCCTCCAGGCCTCCTTCCGCCCCGTCCACCGTCAGCACTTCCCGGTAGCCTTCTTCGTTCACCCCCACCGCCAACCAGGTCCACCACCCGCCCGCCCCAGTTCACCTTGAAGTAGGCCGCGTCCAGGTAGAGGTAGGGGTAGGCCAGCTCCAAAGGCCGGCCCCGCCAGGCGGAGAGCTCCTCCTCCAGGCGCTGGGCTACCCTGGAGACCGCGTCCTTACCGATGCGCACCCGGGACACGCCCTCCGTGATGGCCGCTACCTTGCGGGTGGAGACCCCTTGCAGGTACATCTCCAGCACCGCCTCTGCTTTGGGGCCCCTACCCCAAATGAACCGCCACCTCCCCGGTCATCCGCTTGTACCGCTCAAAGACCTCGGTCAGGAAAGTCCCCTCCCGGTCCCGGGGTACCCGGAGCTGGGCGATCCTGCCCGCCGGCGTGATGAGGTCCCGGGTGGAGTAGCCGTTCCGCTCCCCGCGGCGGCTTGGGGTGCGCTCACGGTAACCCGCAGCCAGGTGCTCGGTCATCTCTTCTTCCAGTACCTGCTCGTTCGCGTAAGCGGTGCGGAGCACTATGACGGCCTTGACCCCTTCCCGGATGCGCCGGCTGATCTCCTCCTTGGTCAACCTCTTAAGCTCCTCTCCGTCCATTCCGCCCTCCATGCTTAACCCACAAAATACGCGACACTACCTTTCCACCTGGGGCCTACTGCGCCTTAAGGCAGAAGAAAATGCCCTTAGCCAAGAGGGAAAAAAGCAAGTGGTCAAGGAGTTTTTTAGTTGTCTAGAGGAGATCTCTGGCCAAAAAGGAATTGCTGGCTCCAACGGTCTAAACCTTCTTATGCAATTGGGAGTTGAAGAGTATCTGGGCCTCACAGGACTGGGTCTGGCTTTAGCTCAGGAGTTTGGCTTTTGGGCCACGGCCATCTACCACGACGTCAAAGGAGGAGAGTAATGGGTGTAGCTATTCCCCTGCAGTCTATCCACCTCCAAGAGGGGAGCCGAGTGGTCATCCATTCGTTGACCTGGCAAGACTGCGAGAACATTCTGGAAGAGCTGGGCGAAGATCGCCATACTCGCATTGCCTACTGCAATGGAACTTTCGAGATTATGTCTCCCTTATCCAAGCATGAACGCCCTCATCGCATCGCTGGAGATATTGTAAAAGCTCTCCTCGATGCTCAGGGGAGAGACTGGGAAGATTTTGGCTCAACAACCCTCAAAAAATCTGGCAGGGCTGGAGTAGAACCAGACACCTGTTTCTATGTCAATCACCTGGAGCAGGTGCGTGGCTGTGAGGGAAGGATCGATGTTGATTTGTTCCCCCCGCCCGATCTGGCCATTGAGTCCGATGTTACTTCCCAAACTTTTATCGATGCCTACAAAGCTATTGGCGTGCCAGAAGTTTGGATCTTGAATGAGCGAAGTTTGCGGATATTTATCTTGCAGGAGCAAGACTACGTCGAATCCAGCCGCAGCCAGCTTTTTCCAGACTTCGACATCCCCAAGCTTGTGCCTCAGCTCATTCAACGGGCCTTAGAGATTGGCACCAGCGCCATGTTGCGTGAATTTCGGCAAACTCTTGGCAACTCCTAACCCTTTTTCCCTTTTTTGGAGAAGATCCCATGACTGGTCATCGCTCTGCCCGTCCTGGCAACACTCCCCAGCCGCTTCCTCGTCCTCCCAGGCCAGGGGATCCCAGCCGCCAGCCACCCCGGGAAAATCGACCTAAAGGAGGTAATGGTGGGGGAAACCAGCCGCGCGGTGGAGGTGGTGGCCAAGGGGGAAACAATTCTCAGCCCTCACCGTGGCTAGGTCACCCCTTGGATCCCACGCCCAACCCCGATCCCACCGCTGGCTTTGTTGAATATTTGCGTTGGATGCGAGCGCCGCTCGATGCTTTTAAAGACGGCACCAAGGCGGAGCTGGCGCACAAAGTGGAAACCAGGATCAACTTTGGAGCTCGCTTGAAGGTTTTGAATGAGCGCACCCAGCGTATTGCCAGCAACACCTTTCAGGTCACCTGTCCCTGGCGAATTCGAGTCGGTGGAGCCAAAGGCCCGGAGAGCATGCTGCTCCCTGCTTTCGATCACTTAGGGATCCCTTACATTCCCAGCTCCACCCTGCGCGGCGTAGCCCGATCCCAGGCCATTCGAGAGCTGATGCGGGAGCGCGACCTCTCTTGGGAGGAAGCGGACAAAGCTGTAGCTCCTTGGTTTGGTCACCTACAAGCTGACGAACAAGACAGTGCTGGCAAGGTAATTTTTCTGGATGCCTACCCTATGCCCACTCGGCCCCAGAGGCGGGAGGATCCCGATAACTCCAAAACCGGAGGCCTGGCGGTAGATATTGCCAACAATATCTGGAAATGGAATGGAAAGAATCTTGACTACTCGCCTAACCCTAACTTGTTCTTTTCTCTCAAACAAGCCACTTTTTTGATTGGCCTACGCAAAGGCCCCGGCTGTACCGACCAGATATTGGCTCAAGTCAAGGAGTGGCTGATCCAGGGTCTAGAGCAAGGGGTGGGATCCCAGGTGAATACTGGCTATGGCCGGCTGATCCCCTTAGGGAAATCACTGGACAAGAGCCAAGGAGAATTCTTGCGCCTGCCCTTTGAGCTAAAAGGCCAACTCATTCACGGGCGGCAGGTAGTCAACTGGAGGCCCGATAAGAATCGCTACGACAACCGATCCATCGCCGAAGTGCGGCCCGTAGCCTTTAAGAATATGCTGCGCTATTGGTTCCGCACCTTTGCCCTGGGAGTTTTGCCGGTCGATCAGGTGCAGGAGTGGGAAGGGCAACTTTTTGGCGCCATTACCCCTAAGCAAAAACACGGCTGGATCCATGTAGATCTCCTAAATGGCAAAGTCTCTCAGCCGGAGCCAGAGCCCAATCGGGAAGGAAGAAATAGACCCGCAGGCCGACAAGAAGGGATCCTCATCTTAAGTCTTTCTGGCGAGTGTCAAAACTATGCTTCCCAGGAAGATCAAGAGGCGGTGGAAAAGCTCTTTACTAACCTCACCTGGATGATGTTCCATCTGGGAGGTGTGGGTCAAGGAGCTAGAAGACCCTGCTACTCCCGCCAGAACCGGGAGCGGGCTCCCTGGTGGCGCGGCTCTACCCTAATTCCCAGGTCGGAGGATGCCTTTTGGAAGCTGGCGGAGTCGGTGGCCGGGTTTCAGAAGCTTTTCCAAAAGCGCCTGGGCAACTTCTTTGACGCTCTCAAGACTCTAACCAAGCAGGCCATTAACCCCGATAGCCCAAGAAGTGCTGGCCAGGTTCAGAGGGATAAATGGCCGCAAGCGGTGGATGCCAACTGCAGGATCGTAGTCTGCAGCGGCGAGGAAGATTTCAACAAACCCTATGCCCTGGCAACTTTGCATCGCTTAGGCCGACAAGATGAAGGCCGGTACGACAAATTCTTGTGCGGGGGTGTACAGGGAGGTGCTCTGCCCTCTCCGGTTTGGATTGCCGATTTGGATGATTACCAAGTGGTTACTGTTTTTGGGGCAACGGTGGATCCTAGGAGAAAGTATCTCGACGAGCTCAAGAGAGGTGCTGATGACTTTCAAGTCATCTGGCCCTTGAGATAGAAGAAACCTTTTCTACCCCGCCTTGCACCACAAGGCTTTCAGGCCCCAAAGCTCCCTCGCCGGAGCCCTTTTTGCCGACTTTTTTCTGGATCCCTCGCAAATGGGTCTTGCATTCCTTGCGCTGCTTGGGTTTAATGGGGCTAAAGTTCCCCCTTCAGGGGGATCCCTAGAAATTGGAAACTTTTTTACGCCGTGCGCAACTACCTGGTCGATTTCCTGGTCAGCCGCGCCGCGACGCTCGCGCGCGGGCGTGCGCCCGAGCACCCACCGGAGGTCACGCCCGGCGTCGACAGCGAGCCAGAGTCCGGCCGCAGCGCGGCCGGCATCTCATTTCAGCGCGGCCGCAACTGCCGCCGCACATCCATCCATTGACCGTCAGAGGGAAGCACTATGAACCGCAACGACGTTACCGAGAAGATCATCGCCACCAAGGTGGCGAAGGGTATTAAGTGGTCGGAGATCGCCGAGCGCGTTGGCCTGAGCAAGGTGTGGGTGACCGCCGCTTGCCTCGGCCAGATGACGCTGACTGATGAGCAGGCCGACGTGGTCGGCGAGATCTTCGACCTCACCGCCGAGGAAAAGAAGTGGCTGACCGTGGTGCCGTACAAAGGCTCGCTGCCCACTAGCGTGCCGACCGATCCGCTGATCTACCGCTTCTACGAGCTGGTCAACGTCTACGGCACCACCCTCAAGGAGCTGATCCACGAGGAGTTCGGCGACGGCATCATGAGCGCGATTGATTTCAAGATGGACCTGCAGCGGGAGGCCGACCCTAAGGGCGACCGCGTCCGCATCGTCATGAGCGGCAAGTTCCTGCCGTACAAGACCTACTGACGTCGTCGGCGCACGCGGCCCGGCCGGCCGCGCGCGCCGATGGCAGGGTGTCGCCGCCGATCACCCTGGTTTCGGGCGCGTCACCGCACAGCGCGAGTGCCTCGTCGATCGTGTGCACCGTTTGCGCGCTGTCGGCGGCCGAGCCGCGCTGATGGGTGAGGACGATGTGGGTGCGGCCCGGCAGCGGGCGAAAGCGTGGCGGCAGCGACTCCCAGGTCTTGCGGCCCATGATCAGCGGCTCACCGAGCGCGGCGCGCGCCTCGTGGCGGCAAGTTCCCCCTTCGGGGGGATCCCTAGAAATTGGAAACAGGACTTAGGATCACTGTGGGCACAGCTGAGCAGATGGCGAGATTTTGGTCAGCATGGCAGAGAGCAGGGGGGTAGCTATGCCAGAAGGTTGGGAAAAAGTTACAGATTTAATGCGCCAACTGCAGGCAGTACAAGAGATTGCCGAGAGGGGGTATTGGCTCACCACGGAGGAACTGGGGCAGGTTTTAGGTTTACCAGAGTCCCGCTTGGCAATTCTGCGGGAACAACCCCTCGCCTATGAATTTCCGTGGCGCAACTTCCGCTGTTGTGTAGTTGACGAGCAAGAGGGGATCAGGCTTTGGTCTATCACTCCTAACAAGGCTATCAATGTCCACACCCCCACCACCGCGCCCCAAAAACAGCCTGCGGTCTATGCACGGGTGGATAACTTTTTGCCGCGGGACAAAAACCAACAGTTACTAGAATATGCGATCGCCAACGAAGGGCGGTTTGTCCCTTCCCGAAACTCAGCGGATGACAGTGAATACCGCCGTTCATGGGTGCTGTATGACTTCCCTGAGTTTTCAGGGGTGATTCTCCACTATGTGCAAATGCTAATCCCCCAAGTGCTCAAAAGCCTAAAAATGGAGCCATTTCCCATCGCCTACATCGAATGTCAAATGACAGCGCACAACCACGGCAATTATTACAAAGTGCACAATGACAACGGCAGTCCTGATGCCAAAGAAAGGGAACTGACCTATGTCTATTACTTCTACCGAGAACCCAAGCAGTTTTCTGGGGGGGAACTGCTGATCTACGACTCTGAAGTGCGAAACAATATGTATGTCAAAGCCGACACCTATAAAACCTATGTTCCTGCCAACAACACTATCATTTTCTTTCCCAGCTATCTGATGCACGAAGTTTTACCCGTGACTTGTCCCTCACGGCAGTTTGCCGATAGTAGGTTTACGGTCAACGGCTGGGTACGGCGTAAATAGGCACATTGGGCGAAATGATACAAGTGCGGGTTCTGCCCCTGCCAGTGCAAACGATGCCATTGGACAAAATGGTGTAGCCAGTGGTTGCCCCTGCGATCCCGCCCGATGGTCGTCCCTTGACTGCTGGTGGTCTGCACAAAGTGATTACCACTGATCACATTCCCCCCCCTCAACTTTGACACTGCCATCGTCGTTGTAGTAGTTCCCCCTTCGGGGGGATCCCTAGAAATTGGAAACTCACCGAATCGGTGCCAGCCCAGGTGGAGGGATCCGCGAGTTCCCCCTTCGGGGGGATCCCTAGAAATTGGAAACTCGATCTCAGTGTTGATTAGAGAGTGCAGAAACGCTTGTTCCCCCTTCGGGGGGATCCCTAGAAATTGGAAACTTTCACCCCACCGTAATATGGGTAGTTCCATCTTTCTGTTCCCCCTTCGGGGGGATCCCTAGAAATTGGAAACGTGCCAGTATGGTGTGGTCCATTTAGATAGGGTGTTCACCGTTCCCCCTTCGGGGGGATCCCTAGAAATTGGAAACATTACGACCAGCCAACTTGTACATATAACCTCCCTTGTTCCCCCTTCGGGGGGATCCCTAGAAATTGAAAACATGATCTCTCCACTCAGGTGGGAGCCACCCCTCCTCGTTCCCCCTTCGGGGGGATCCCTAGAAATTGAAAACTGTATGCTGGATAAACTCCCCCTTTTCATAGGGGTTGTAAGTTCCCCCTTCGGGGGGATCCCTAGAAATTGGAAACAAGATGATTTTACTTTCTAGTTAACATAAGACTGTAAAAGTTCCCCCTTCGGGGGGACCCCTAGAAATTGGAAACTCAAATCGCTCTGAAATTGACCTAGCACAACTGGACGTTCCCCCTTCGGGGGGATCCCTAGAAATTGGAAACATCTTTGGCAGCTTGGCGCGCCTTGCGCATCACTGCAAGTTCCCCCTTCGGGGGGATCCCTAGAAATTGGAAACCCCTTTGAGACTCCCAGCCGGAATCCGATCCAAGAAGATCGGGTTCCCCCTTCGGGGGGATCCCTAGAAATTGGAAACGTCCTTGGATCTTCCATGCCACCTACGGTGAGCAATATTGTTCCCCCTTCGGGGGGATCCCTAGGAATTGGAAACTTTGGAAACTCCCCCTGCTGTGTTCCAGGGATGATCTGGATCCCCTGAAGTTATCCCTTCAGAGGGATCCCTAGAAATTGGAAACCGCTCCCGGCATTCCGAGAGCGGCAAAGGTTTTAGCAGTGTTTTCCCTTCGGGGGGATCTTGAGAAGTCAGAAAGAAAAAACTAGCCCTTGATACACAGAATGGGTCTTAGGCGCGCTACGAGTTTCGCGATCTTGGCTTGGTCGGCAGCGCGCACAACTTTATCTACGTTTTTGTAGGCCTGGGGCGCTTCTTCGGCTACCCCCCGCAAAGAAGGGCTGCGGACGATGACGCCGCGCCGCCTCAGTTGTTCGACGATCTCCTGCCCTGTCCAGGCTTTGAGAGCTTGGTTGCGACTCATCGCCCTTCCGGCGCCGTGGCAGGCCGAGGAGAGGGAAAGGGCCTCACTTTGCTCCGTGCCGACCAGAATGTAGGAGGCCGTGCCCATGGAGCCGCCGATGATGACCGGCTGACCGATAGAGCGGAAAGCCTGAGGGATCTCTGGGTGGCCAGGCCCAAAAGCGCGCGTTGCCCCCTTGCGGTGGACGAACAGGCGACGTTTTTTCCCCTCTATCACGTGCGTCTCCTCCTTACAGGTGTTGTGGGAGACGTCGTAGATAAGGTCGAGTTCAGCCTTGGGAAAAAGCTCGGCGAATACCTGGCGCACCCAGTGGGTGATGATCTGGCGGTTGGCCAAGGCGCAGTTGATAGCTGCCCGCATTGCTCCCAGGTAGCTTTGCCCCACTTTGGACTTCAAGGGCGCACACGCCAGCTCGCGGTCAGGCAGCTCTATGCCGTGCTCTTTAGCCGCCTGTTGCATCTTCTTCAAATACTCCGTGCCAATCTGGTGACCCAAGCCCCGGGAGCCGCAGTGAATAGTAATGACCACTTCCCCCTGCTTGAGGCCGAAGCTCTCGGCAGCCTTGGGATCGTAGATCTCGTCAACAACCTGGACTTCGAGGTAGTGGTTACCTGAGCCTAGAGTCCCCATCTCCCGCCGCTGGCGCTCACGCGCATAGGCGGAGACTTCGCTCGGCATTGCTCCCCGCATGCGGCCATGTTCTTCGATGCGCTCTAGATCTGTTTTCTTGCCGTAGCCTTGAGCCACAGCCCATTCTGCTCCGCCTTCCAGCATGGCTTCCATCTCTTTGTCGCTCAAGGAGATCTTGCTGCGGCTGCCAAGCCCTACCGGTACGCTCGCATACAAGGCATTGGCTAAGGGTTCTGCCGCTTCCTCCACTTCTTCGCGCGTCAGCCCCGTCCGCAAGGTTCTCACGCCGCAGGAGATGTCAAAGCCCACGCCGCCGGCGGAAATCACCCCCCCTTCTTCCGCATCGAAAGCAGCCACCCCACCGATGGGAAAACCATAGCCCCAGTGGGCATCTGGCATCACGTAGCAGGCTCCCACGATCCCTGGCAAGGTGGTCACGTTGCTGGCCTGCTCGGCCACTTTGTCGTCCATCTCCCGGATTAACTCCTCATCGGCAAAGATCAAGACTGGGGCACGCATTTTGCCTTTAGGAGGAATGCGCCAGACAGTCTCATCTACACGCTCAAGTTTCTTGATATCCATAGACTGCCTCCTTTACACATCCACCACACACTGTGCCACCCAAAGCTCACCCTCTTGGGCTACCTTGAGTTGCGTGTAAGTTGCCCCTTTAACTTCTACTGCCGGTCGGTGCTTGGCGCGGTCAACTCTTTCCCCCCACAGGCTGGCCTTGAGATGGTCTTTTGCAAGATGCACTTCAACTTTCCCAAAGAGCATTCCTCTGACTGCCATCTCGTAGATCACTGCGTTCAGGAAATCCACCAACAACAGTTCCAGATCGCCTGAATTTTCTAGCTCAATCTCTAGCCGCTCCCTGGGAGCTACTTCATCCACGCTGGTGATCACCGCAGTCAGGGCCAAAGCTGCCTGGGCAAAAGCTTCCTCCGGGGTCCCCCCATAGCCGCGGACGCCGACATCGGCCATGTGTTCGAAATGATCCCATCTTGCCCGCGCCACGGTCGTCTCCTTGTTTTGTGCAGTCCTCAGTGCAGGCCAAAGACAAATACCGCCCAGGCTATGGCGCGGCACTGCAGCTTACCGCGGGATCCCTGCAGATTGGGAATAAAAGCAGCCATGATACTACCATTGTATTCGTCTCTTATCCTGCCGAAAGTTCCTTAGGCTGGGGGGATCCTCCCACAAGATAAAGAAAGAGTGAAAAGGCCCAATGGTTTCGCCATCAGGCCCTCCTTGTCTAGGGGAGCTTCCCAGAAGAGAGAAGCTGCTGGTGTGACGACTAACGGGTAGACCAGTTTATCGTTATAGAACAAAGCGGCACCTTGGTCACCGCTTTGAGATTTGGCGTGGTATGCCCGGCCTTCCACTACCGTTTGTACCGCCTCCCAAGGCCATTGGTTCAGGCAGTAGTGGAGAACATCCTGAGGAGTAGCCTCAGCCTGTGGAGAATCTTTGTGGCGGATGGACTCCAACGCAAAGCCGACTACCAAAAGTTTTTGCGAAACTCCTCAATCTCATCCTCGTAAGACTCATACCACACAAAAGGATAGCTTGGTAGCCCCGCACTTGAGTGCGGGGCGGAAAAGCCCGCTAGCCACTTTAGTTGCTTACCCATGATGGGGGTCGTTGATATAGTTTCATAGCTCAAACAACCTGTCCCTGACTTCTCCTACCAAGACCTTTTTCCTTCTCTTTGGCCAAAAAATAAGATAAACAACCGCTAGCCCCACACCATGGTTGTAGTGATTGTACCGTTGACTTCCCTCTCGCGCTATCGCTTACTTAGGTTGGAACAAAGAACAAAAACAAGAATGCGGTTTTAACCAAAACTTTGTTTTCATTCCAACAGGTCGGTTCAAGGAGCGTATTGCGCAATTATGTCGGCATTATGGCATGGAGTTTATTGAGGTAGAGGAGGCGTACAGCTCGCAGGCAAGCTTCCTAGATAGAGATGAGCTACCTAGTTATGGTGAAAAACCCGACGGGTGGAGACCCGCTGGAAAGCGTGTCAAGCGGGGCCTGTACCAAACGGCAAAGGGGTGGTTGGTCAACGCTGAGGCAAATGCTGCCGCCAACCTGCTTAAGAAAGTCAGCAGAACCTTGGGGCTTTGCCTTCAGGAACTGTCTAGAGGCGCTTTGACAAAGCCTTTGCGACGACCGTGTAAGAATCCCCCGCCTTTAGACGGTGGGAGTGTCAAACTTCAGAGAACGGGTTGGTGGGGGAGCTGACCCTGAGAAAGTTTTGGATAGCAGCAACGGCTTGCCACACTCTTCCCTGGTCTGAGCGGTAACCAGCTTTATTTTTGAGCGACTGATAAACTCCTCTTTTTAGCTCGTAGCACAAGCTGCTGGGAACAAGGCATTGGCATCCTCCATTTGGTGGGAGCGGAAGTGGCGCCTGAAAGCTTCCACACAAGAAGCCAGAATCGTGATCTTGCTTTTTGGCTTGTTCAAAACAGCGGTGTTCAAGATGCGGTTCTGTTTAGCCCCGACTAGCTCCTGCCCTTCCACCAAAAGCAAGAGAAAACCGCTGTAGTTTTCCACAACTAGATACGGCACAACGCCGTTCTGATTGATTTCACTAATCGTTGCTTCCTGAGCTCCATGATCTGGAAGGCGATAGGCAGCCTCTCTCTGTATCCTCTGGAGAAAACAGCGGGAAAATCTGAAAGCCGCCCTACTGAATAGCACCACCAACTTGCAGTGTTGGCAGGTTCAGTTTGAGCATCGATTTCTCCTTTGGGCTTGCTAGCACTATCTCTTCAACTTCCTCCAGAGCTGCAGTGGTTGGCATTAACAACAGAAGCTGGGGAGCCGAGAAGAAGCAATGGCTTGAGCCGCTGCCGAGTAACAAACTGGAGAGACCGCATTTTACAATACATGTTGCGATTAGCCCTCAGCAGGGGGTTCCTGGAAGTGGAAAAAAGCCTTAGCATCTGGCATCGGCTGGCCCGCCGATATGGGCTTAGGCTCTTGAGTGCTGCCGATATAGCCGTCAATGGCTCGCGGCCCTGGGATCTGCAAATCCACGACGAGCGGCTCTACCTGCGCTGCCTGCTCTATGGATCCCTGGGCTTTGGCGAGGCCTACATGGAGGGCTGGTGGGATTGCGAGGCTATTGACGAGTTGGTTTACCGTCTTCTCACCAGTCAGGCAGCGGAGCAAGTGGGCTGGCCAGTTCGGCTCCTGCTGGCGTTGGACAGTCGCCTAGTTAATCGCCAGCGGGGTAAGGGAGCGTTTGTGGTTGGCCAGCGCCACTACGACCTCGGCAACGACCTCTACGAAGCCATGCTGGATCGCCGCCTGATCTATAGCTGTGCCTACTGGGATGGGGGGGCGCAGACCCTGGACGAGGCCCAGGAAGCCAAGCTGGACCTCATTGCCCGCAAGCTGGATCTGCAGCCCGGCATGCGCGTGCTCGACATTGGCTGCGGTTGGGGCGGCACGGCTCAGTACCTAGCCGAACGCTACGGCGTGCAGGTGGTGGGCATTACCGTCTCCCAAGAACAGGCCAAGCTGGCTAGCGAACGCTGCCAGGGCCTGCCGGTGGAGATTCGGCTGGAAGACTATCGCCAGACGCAGGGAAAGTTTGATCGGATCCTTTCTGTGGGCATGTTTGAGCATGTGGGCTACCGCAACTACCGAACATTTATGCAGGTAGCCCGTCGCCTCCTCAAAGACGATGGCTTGTTTCTTCTCCACACCATCGGCGCCAACGTTGCCTACCAGGGTCGGGATCCGTGGATTGAACGCTACATTTTCCCCAACTCGATGCTGCCCTCGCCTCGTCTGATAACAGCGGCTTTTGAAGGTCTGTTTGTACTGGAAGACTGGCACAACTTTGGGATCAACTACGTGGCCACCCTAAAAGCTTGGCACGCCAATTTTGAGCGGGCATGGCCACAACTGGCCGGCCGCTACGGCGAGCGCTTTCGCCGCCTGTGGCGGCTTTATTTGCTGATGAGCGCCGGCAGCTTCAAGGCCCGTGCCAGCCAGCTTTGGCAACTGGTCCTCTCGCCCAGGGGAGTAAGGGACGGCTATCGCTCGGTGCGGTAGCGAAGACAACCCTTCCCTCTTTGGCTTTTCCGACCCACCCCCGCGCGCAGTAGGCGCTCTCGGCGAGGGTGTTATGATTGATTATCATTCTCATTCAGGCCAGTGGGTTGATGCCCGAAGCTCTGCGGCAGATTGTAGGTCGCTTTCAAAAGGCCAGAACCTCCCGTCAGAAGTACGAATTGCTTCTGGCCTATGCCAAGCGCCTGCCCCCTTTCCCCGAGTCGCAGCGAACAGAGGAGAATCTGGTGCGGGGTTGTGCCTCGCGGGTGTGGCTGGCCACCGAGCTAAAAGACGGCAAGGTCTACATCCAAGGGGATGCCGATGCCCAGTTGGTCAAGGGCTTGGTGGCTGTTTTGGCGGAGGGGTTGAGCGGTCTGCGCCCAGAGGAGATCCTGGAGGTTTCCCTAGAGTTTGTGCGGGAGATGGGCCTCAACTTTAGCCTTAGCCCTTCCCGCAGCAATGGCCTGGTGAGCATGTTTTCGCTGCTGCAGCAGCGGGCCTTGGCTTTTCAGAAGTCAGGCGCTTCCGGCTCTGCTGTCTCTGTCGTCTTGTGAGGTACTAAGGCTCATGGCTGATAAAGCTAACTCTCTGCGTTCGGCTCGACCTGTGCGGTCACTGGTCTCGCTGGTGGCCGCCCTCTCGGTCGGGATCCTGGGCGGCTTGCAGATGCGCCAAGAAGAGTCCCAGGCGCAGCAGGGATCCGACCCCCCGAAGGTGGTGACCACCATCCTGCCGGTAACGCAATTTACCCGCGCCGTGGCGGGGGATCGGGCGGAGGTGAGGCCTCTAATCTCTCCCCAGATGGGGACCCACAGCTTTCAGGCTCGGCCCGAAGACGCGCGTCTGCTAGCCCAGGCAGATGTGCTGGTGATCAATGGGTTGGGAATGGAGACCTTTTTGGAGGGATTGATCGCCAACGCTGGAAACCCCAAGCTGCGCCTTATTGACAGCAGCCAAGGGATCCCGACTCTGCAGACGGGGGAGCCAAAGCATGGCCACGGCCATGGGCATTCCCACGGCCACAGCCATGGACACTCCCACAGTCACCCTCATGAGCACAGCCACGGCGAGTTAAACCCCCACATCTGGCTGGATCCGCGGCGGGCCATCCGGCAGGTGGAAAACATCCGCGACGGTCTCATGGCTGCAGATCCCGAGGGGGCAGAGATTTACCGCACCAACGCGGCTGCCTTTATCGAGAAGCTCAAGGCTTTGGACGAGGAAATTGAGCGGCGCCTAGCCCCCTTTGCAGGGAAAAAGTTTGTGGTCTTCCACAACTTTGCCCCCTACTTTGCCGAGCGTTACAACCTCAAGGCCGAGTTCTTAGTGGAGATCCCGGAAGCCAATCCCTCTCCGGAAGATGCGCGGCGGGTCATGGAGACGGTACGGCAGTCGGGCTTAAAGACCATCCTAGTGGAGCCTCAAGTGGGCAAAGACAACCCCTTTGAGGTCTTAGCCCGAGACCTGGGGGTACAGGTCCGCGTGTTCGATCCCATCGAAACCGCCGGCCCGGAGGGGATCGAGCCGGAATACTACCTAGCCATCATGCGGCAAAACGTGGAGAACCTGGTCTCCGCCTTTGAGAAGGAAAAGGCCTGGCTTCCCCTGCAGTTGCCCTTGGTGGGCCAGGCAACTCTCGAACACCTGCTGGCGAGGGGACGGTGACCTCTGGCGAGGTTGTCCTACACGTAGAGGGGTTGACGGTCTATCGGGGATCCCAGTTGGCGGTGCAGAACGTGTCGTTTGCGCTGGAGGCGGGATCCCATATGGCGATTGTCGGTCCCAACGGCGCCGGCAAGAGCACCCTCGTGCAGGCCATCTTGGGGATCCTGCCCCGCCAGTGCGGCTCGGTTTGGATCCTGGGAGAGCGGCTGCGCCTGTCGGGGTATTTGCCCCAGGCGGTGCGGCAGCAGCTTGCCTACGTGCCCCAGCGGTTGCACTTCAACCCCGCCATTCCCCTGACCGTGGCCGAGTTTGTTGCCCTGGGCTGGGGATCCCTCAGACCCCGCTGGCCCTGGCAGCAGCAAGCTGCTCGGCAAGAAGCTGTTCGGAAGGCCTTGCAACGGGCCGAGGCCCTGCACCTGGCCCCTAAGCCTTTGGGTCAACTGAGCGGCGGCGAGCTGAAACGGGTGTTGCTGGCCTATTGTCTAGTTTGGCCGCGGCGGCTCCTAGTGCTGGACGAGGCCCCCGCTGGCCTGGATAGCCCCAGTGAAGGGGAGTTCTATCGGCTGTTGGAAGAGCTGCGCCGATCCCTGGGCTGGGCCATTTTGCAGGTCTCCCACGACCTGGAGATGGTCTCTCGCCACTGCGACCGCGTGTTGTGCCTCAACCGCTCCCTGATCTGCCAGGGATCCCCCAGCGTGACGCTGTTGCCCGAGGTGTTGAGTCAGGTCTATGGGCCGGAGTTTGCCCGCTACATCCACCATCACTGAGGAGAAAAAATGCCGGAAACCTGGGCGCGGGTGGCCGAGTTGCTGCAGTTGCCCTTCATGCAGCGGGCCCTGCTGGGCGGGATCCTCACAGGGGTAACGGGGGGGCTGCTGGGCAGTTTTGCCATCTTTCGGCAGTTGGCGTTTTTTAGCGATGCCCTGGGGCATTCGGCGCTCTTGGGTATTGTCCTGGGAGTGGTTCTGGGACTGAATCCTACGGCGGTGCTGATGGTGTTTGGGGTGGTGTTTGCCCTGGGGGTGACTTTTATTCTGGAACGCACCCAGCTTTCGGCAGATGCGGTGCTGAACATCATCTACTCTTCCTCCTTGGCCCTGGCCATCATCGGCCTCAGCCTGATCCCCGGCTACCGCGGCAACCTCAACCAACTGCTCCTCGGGGACATCCTGGGCATCAGCCCGCCGGCCCTCTGGATGAGCGGCCTGCTCCTGCTGCTGGCCCTGGGGTACATTGGGCTGACTTTGACTGCCCAGATGTTGCTGACCCTGGATGAGTCGTTGGCGCGGGCGCGGGGGGTGGAAGTGGGCTGGCAGCGGCTGGCCTTTGTGGTGTTGCTGGCCCTGGTGGTGGCCCTGTCGATCCGCTCGGTGGGGGTGCTGCTGGTAAGCGCCTTTGTGGTCATCCCCGCTTCGACGGCGCGGCTTTTGGGATCCCGCTTTACAACCTATGTGTTGCTGGCCATGGGTTTCGGGGGCTTGAGCGCGGTGCTGGGGATCCTCCTCTCGGCCGCCTTCAACCTGCCCTCCGGCCCCAGCATCGTGGCCACCCAGTTGCTGTTTTTTCTCCTGGCTATGGCGGCCAAGGGGGCGTCGCAACTGCTGCGGCTTTAGCCAGGTGCGGGGATCTCCTCACGAACCTGGCCAAACAGGCGGCGGTAGCTCTCTGGAAAGACCTGGCCCATCAGGGTGGGCTGCTCGTAGACCCGCTTGAGGGTGTTGAGATCCCGCTTGGTAATGGTGGGCACCCGCAGCAGGCGGCGATTGCCAGTGGCCTCGGCGTGGTGGCCGCCGTACATCAGATCCCGCGGGTTGGGACTATGGCCCCACAGCCCTAGCCCATGGCCAATCTCGTGCCGAGCCACTGCCGTAACTTCTGCCAGCCCCTGGCCTTCGGCGATAACAATGCGCACCCGCTGCTGCAGCGAACCATCGGCGGCGAAGAAAAACTCTGGGCGCGCTGCCCCCGCTATCCCGTCGCCAATGCCAGGAACGCGATAAATGCTCATCCCGTAGAGGGCCTCTTCCTCTTTGGCCACCACCCGCATCGGGATATAAGCAGACCACTCCTTCACCGCCTGCTCCACAAAGGTTTTCCACTGGGGGTGATCCCCCTGGATGTAGACGGGGACGGGATAGAAGGCCCACTGGGCATAAGCTCCGCCCGGCAGCAGCGGCTCGATCTCTTCGAAGTAGTCTCCCGCCGACTTGTCGTAGGCGTAGCGGGCTAGGCCGGGGGGCAACTTGAGGCGAACCGGCTGCGGCAGCTCTTCCAGGGGTCTCTGCGCCTGGGCCAGGGATCCCACCCCTCCTACCGCCAGAGCCAGGAGCATTGCGCAGGCAATAACCCCAAGCTGAAGGATGGAACGCCGCCGCCAGACCATACCTTGGGTCTCTCCCTTTCTGATTAAAGGCTATCGACTGGAAAGGCCCACGTCGATGCCAGCCGAGGGATCCCCTGGCCCAGAAGTGGCGGAATTGGCTACACTGAGAGTCTGCTGTCCCTAGCTTGGCCAAAGGTTTCCCATGCAGCTTCGTCTTGGCGAGCCACCTCTAACGCAGGCCGAATGTGCCCTGGTCTACTGCTTTGCCCCCAGCGGCGAAAACGCCACCTTCCCGCTGCCTGCTGAGATCGCTTCCCTGGACGAGAAGGTGTGGTCGGGGCTGGTGGCGGAAGCGGCTCAGGAACAGAAGTTTCAGGGCAAGCCCAACAGCAGCCTCGCCCTGCGCCTGCCAGGGCCTATCCGCAAGCTGGTGCTGGTGGGGCTGGGGGATCCCGCAGCGCTGACTTTGGAAGGACTGCGACGGGCTACTGCCAACGGCCTGCGCCAGGCCCACAGCCTTAAAGCCAAGCAGGTAGTGCTGTCTTTGCCGGAAACTGGGCTGGATCAGGGGCGAGCAGTGCAGGCGGTGGTTGAAGCCAGCCTCCTAGTGGCCCACCAGGACAACCGCTTCAAATCTCCCCCCAAGCCCGACGAAGAGCGCGGCTTTGCCGTTGAGGAAGTCACGCTCTTGGTGCCAGGACTGGCCCAGGCCCGCCAAGACTGTGAGAACGCCCTTCAGCGGGCCACCGAGATGGCTGCCGGGACGATCCTGGCCCGCGAACTGGTGGCTGCTCCCGCCAACGTCGTCACGCCTCCTGCCCTGGCCGAAACTGCCCGGCAACTGGCCCAAGACTACGGCCTAGAGGTGGAGATCCTGGGGCGGGAAGAGTGCGAAGCCTTAGGCATGGGGGCTTTCCTAGGCGTGGCCCAAGCCTCGGATCTGCCGCCTCAGTTCATCCACCTCACCTACAAGCCCAAAGAAGGGGATCCCGTCGCCAAGCTGGCTCTGGTGGGCAAAGGTCTCACTTTCGATTCCGGCGGCCTCAACATCAAAACCGACTCCCGCAGCATTGCCATGATGAAAACCGACATGGGGGGAGCGGCAGCCGTCTTGGGAGCGGCCCGTGCGCTAGCTGCCCTCAAGCCGCGGGTAGAGGTGCACTTTATCGTCGCTGCCACCGAAAACATGATCAGCGGCCGGGCCCTCCACCCCGGTGACATCCTCACCGCCTCCAACGGCAAGACCATCGAAGTCAACAACACCGATGCCGAGGGCCGTCTTACCCTGGCCGATGCCCTAGTGTTTGCCGAGAAACTAGGGGTGGACGCCATTGTTGACCTAGCGACCTTGACCGGCGCCTGCGTCATTGCCCTAGGAGAAGAGATTGCTGGCCTCTTCACCCCCGACGAGAAGCTGGCCCAGGAGCTGCAGCAGGCGGCCAACCTCTCGGGCGAGAAGATTTGGCGCTTACCCCTGGAAGAGAGCTATTTCGAGGGCCTCAGCTCCACCGTAGCCGACATGAAAAACACCGGCCCCCGCTCTGGCGGCTCCATCACTGCAGCCCTCTTCCTTAAGCAGTTTGTGGAGAAAACCCCCTGGGCCCACTTAGACATAGCTGGTCCCGTCTGGGCCGAAAAAGACTCGGGCTACACCAACAAAGGCGCCACTGGCTACGGCGTGCGCACCCTCGTGGAATGGGTCTTGGCACGGGAGATGGCAGCCGCCTCCTCCTAGCATGGTTCACCACTCCCGAAGCTCTGCCTGTTGCGTAGGCGGGTCTTGAACGATCCCCAGAGTAAGGCTTTGTCTCTCCAGAAAAGGAGGGCTCTGCTGGAGGGCTTGCAGGGTCACCAGCCGCGGACTTTCTTCCTCTTGAGGTAAGGCGCTGCTATGCTAGGTCCGCTGCAAGAGAGGCTGCTACAGACCTGCCCTCCGACGATTGATGGAGTGGGAGCCAACCCAGAAAGTTGGCTCTGCAAAGGAACTGACACGATATTTGCTACTCGACTTTGACCGCTGCAAACTTCTGAGCTGCAATTGGGGGAGTCAAAGAGTTAGTAACCGTTACCAGTGCAGCAAAAGAAAAGCCGATTGGGTGTAGCTCAACAGTCTCACCCAAGATGGTCTTGGACATTCATACAAGCCAGGCATGTATCGTCTACTTAACTGTAATGTTCACACGTGCCTGCGCCGAGATAGGAGGACTAGAAGAGTCCGTAACAGTCACCAATGTCAAGAGAGTAGAGCCAATGGGGGCTGGACACTGCACCCTGATTGCCCCCGTTAGCCTGTCAAACGAAAAGCCATCTGGCGGTGGAGGTTCAGGCTCTGCCTTGAAAGTTAGGGGTCTAAGGACTCTACCTTGGATGGTAATTTTTGGAGCTACGATGACTAGCTTACCAGGGTTGTTGGTGCAATCTACTGAATCCCCATATTCAAGCTGGATAGAACCTACAGCTGATTTCACAGGAATCACAAAGTTAATATCACTGGTCAGGAAGTTGCTGGCAGTAGTTAAGGATGGGTTAAGCTTAATAGTGATGGAGCCAGTGAATACCCCTTCCGTTAGTCGAATAACTCCGAATTCTTGAGGCCCTTTGCTACCTTCCTTAAAGAGGAGAGTAGAGGTCGAAACAGTGAACGGAGCGCCCGCCCCAAAGGGGTTAGGAGTTCCGCTGACATCCAAAACAACCTGCCCACCAATCGGAGGGGCTGCGAGTTCGACCCTGACAACCTTGGTAGCCCCAACTATGTCATTATCGAGAAACTCTATCGTCGAAGGGGTAACCGTAATGGTAGGCGGCGCTTTCTGCAATACCTTAACCGGCACAAGAACATTCACACTGCCCACCGGGTAATTGACAGCTGTTGTGGCAGGGTCGCGGGTAACTATTATGGTGGCATTGCCTTCCTGAGTGGCCGGGATCAAACGGGTTAATGTAACTGTGGGCTTATCCTCGGATCCCGGTGGAATGACAACAGTTACGAAAGAGGCAGCTGTTGTAGAAACACCCACCACCTGCGGGTTGCTGCTTTCCACTTTCAACACCAAACTGCCGTTGGCCGGAGGAGCAGAAGGCGTAAGCGTGAGAGTTTCTATGGAGCCAACAGTTGTCCCTGAGTCAAACGTAACTTTTTCTGGCGTGACGCTGACTGTTTCAACAGGGAACGGAGTGGGGGGAGGAGGAGGGAAAGGAGTAGAAGGAACAGGGGTCTCCGCCTTAATGGTAGGGAGAGGAGCAGGAGAGGGAATCGGAGGAATGGTTGGGGCCGCAACGGGAGTTTGGATGACAACAGTGGGAGCCGGCAAAGGGATCCCTGGGGCTATAGGAGGTAAACCCACCTCAGTGCCTCCGGTAGGTACGCTGGGCGTTTGCGGCGGAATGATCGGCCCAGGAACAAAGCTAGTGGCGCTTTTGTCGTTGGATTGCTGACAGCCGATCAAGCTTGCCGTAGTGAAGAAAACAGCCCCCGCGCTGCCTAAAGCCCGCAACCAACTTCTTTCAGTCTTGAACTTTTGCACCTTCATTTCCTGCCACCTTCGCTTACAAAACGGAAGTCCTCTCCAAAGCCGCATCACCATTGGCTGCTAGTTAGCTACTAGAGTGATGGGAGGAGCTGCACTGGGTAGAGTCTGATTGTTCGACACAAATAGCAGCGGCAATGTGTAGATCCCAGGAGCCGTTGCTTGAATGGAGACGTTCACCTCGCAAGTAGCACCTGCTGCCAGAACTCCGCCCGAAAGGTTGATGATCCTTGTTCCCGGTATTGCGCCCAAAGTGCCCCCGCAGGTATTTGGATTGGCAATGCCGGCAGGTGTGGGAGGATTGGCCACGACCAGCCCCTCTGGCAAGACTGCCTGGAAGCTGAGACCACTCAAGGGAATAGCGCCAGCCACTCGGTTATCGACTACAAAGGTGAGGGTAACAGGTGTATTGACCGGCGCTGGATTGGGCCGTAGGAAGCGAGCAAACAGGGGCGAGGGTCCCACAGGAACCGGCGTTGGCACAGGAGTGGGGCCTGAGGTAGGCGTAGGTACAGGCGGCAGGGGCGTTGGAGTCGGACTAGGCGTCGGCAGAGGAAGATTGCCGCAGCGTGGAATGGCAAAGCCGCGCACCTCGTTTCGAGTTTCCCCCTCGTTGAAAACTGAGTCGTCAACCCGCAAAACTTGCCCAAATCCGTCCCGGATAGTTAGAACGAAAACAATGTCATCTCCTGTAAGTATCTCCTCGCCATCGATATTCCTAATTCCCTTTGAAAAAATCCTCAAGTCATCGAAAAACCTAGGATCCGTTGGAAACGTGTAGCTAAAGTTGAAGCCGTTAGCGTCAGTGAACGTGTTGCCTCTCCCAATCAGCAGGTTCCTAAACTGACTCAGGGCCTCAGGCCGGATTACGCTGGTAACATCCGTTCCACAAGTGATGTTCAGAACCTGGATGTCTACGCTTGCTATCCCTCCTCGAACAATTAGGTTGGTTAAATCCACCCTGTAAGAGAGCGATGCAAACGGCTGGTCGACGTTGAAGCCGCCCCCTGGCCCAAATTGAGGCGGATCCGGCAGATCGGGTTGAACTGGCGGCGGGGTGATGGGAGCAAAGTCCGGCCCGGGGCGGAAGGTGATGGGCGTGAGGTTGGGCGCAATCGTGGGGGCCACGGCCACGGGAGGAGGCGTGGATCCATCGGCGGTCAAGAGAGGCGGCAGCCCGCTGGTAGTCTCGCTGCTGCAACCAGTGGTCAGGGCCAGCGAAGCCCAAGTTGCCAGAAGGGGAAGGCCACCACGGCCAAGGGCTGAACCAGAACGTCGTTTCATCGGGGAAGTCTCCACTCACTCACACCACAGCAAGTTCTTCCAACTGCGTCCAGCCGAGATCCACTGAATCTGCCCATGTGCATTGGCAAGATTACGTGGAGATCCCGTTTCAAGGGGGAATGTCTGCCGTTAGTTCTACTGCATCTCAGAGCGTTGTCAAGCCAGCGGCAAAGCAAATCCAGGAAATTTTCCTGGAAGTGGCCCATCCCCTAGATATGGGGTATCATAGCCTCGAGCAGGGGCAACCAGCCTACCTGTAGCGTTGGGGGTTGGGTGCCTTCCCCTCCATTTTGTGTGTGAATTTCCCCAGATTAGGGTGTGTGAGGCAGTGCCGTATGAACTTCAAAGGTCGATCATTGGCAGTGTTGTGTGGGGTTTTGCTCTTAGGGGGCTGCGGCGAGGTTAATGAGGCGCCAACCCTACCTGGGCCTGTCCAGGTGGATCCCACAGCCTTTGTCTCGGCCCAGGAGTATCGCTTTACCCCCGGCTCGGTGCTGGAGACCACCAGCCTCCGCTTGGACTATGTCAATCCGAGGTTTGACAACGGGATCCCTGTGCGCACCAACCCCCTCCAAGGCAGCGGTGAAGCTCGCATCGCCAATGTTGAAGCCCGCATCTTGCCTGTGAACGAGATCCCAGCCAATGAACTGACAATCGACTCCACCCTTCGCTCCAGCACGCTGGCCATCCAAATTGCCCGAACCGCGCCGCTGGTGAACCTCATTGCCTTTGGCCCCAACGACGGTAGGCTGTCTACGCAATTCAATATCGCCGGGCTGGTTGCAATTTCGACAAACCCCAACGACCAGCGCATTCGGGTGAATACCACCTTCAGAGCTGTCCGAGATGACAAAACCGTTTTAACGCTCACTGTGCGTCGCATTCTGGTGAACAGGAATGGCAATCAGGTCGTTCTCGAGGGAGATTCTTCTCTCATTGTCCCTACCACAGGGGTACTCTATGAAGATCCTGGCCCCAACGGCAACCCACCAGCAGGAAGCTTTGTCAACCCTCCTCCACCTCAAGGTCCTGTAGTCGCTATTCTCCAAACGGGCAATTTCTCCGCCAGCTTTGTGGTGCGGCAGCGGGGTGTTGCAGGCGATGGCACCCCTGAGGACGCCTTGGCTCTCTTTGCCCGCCTGAACTTCCGGCCCAACCAGGCGGAGATCGTCTATCGTCCCGCCCAGGTGGGCACCCAGTCGGTGTTGTTTGCCCCGGATCCGACGCGGCCCAATATCTTGCCCAATCAGTTGGTGCGCATCCGGCGCCTGTTGAACGGTCGGGTGCAGGCAGAGTTTGACCCGGCCAATGTCAGCACAGTCCTCAACTTCGTCCAGGTTAGCCCGCCGCCGCGACCTTTCCCCACCCCGATCCCGCAGTTGCCCGTCCCTGAGCGTCCCGGTGCCCCTACCGCGTTTGACTACTTCTTCTCCTTGCGCACCGAGCGCTCCACAGGTACGTTGCCTGGATCCCCTGTGGAGGGAACTAATCTCAGTCCTGTTATCCTTCAGGGCATTGTCCCCACCACGGGAGATTTTGTCTTCCGCACCTTAGCTGGGGCACAACTGGCCGGGCCGTTTAATAGGGCAGATATTGGCGGTTCTCTGCTGCGAGGCAACTTGAATTTGGTTTTCGATCCAACCACCTCTGGCTCGAATATCTCTGGGCAATTCTTTATTGAGCAAGAGTTCCCCACTGACAACCAAGTTATAGGCCCGAACTCACCAACTGGCGACGGAAATACGGGTACTCCTGATGCAGGGGGAGTTATTCTCATTATTCGTGGATTCTTTGAGGGCACGCAGGTGCGGCTGTAGCCTCAGCAGCCTGTCTTGAAATATCCAAGCCCAGCCCTCAGAGCTGGGCTTTTTTGCCGGATTAGGGAGCCCTTCGTCTATCTGCTCAAAAAACTTGAGCCAAACTCTATTCTTGGCTACTCATCCTCCTGGAAGCGCGCAATCGCAAAATCGGGCTCCGGCTCATGGTTGGGGATCCTGGTCGTGCACAGGGGCCTGCTCTTGCACAAGGCCCATCAACAGTCGATACAGGCGGCTCCCCGTTTTCTGAACTGAAACCCTGTCCTTTAGCTCTAGTCGGGCAGCCCCTTAATCCACCTGAGACAGAGACTCAACCAGCCGGTGAAACTCCTCGTGCAGCCAAGTCATGGACTTAGCGACAGCGCCCTTCTCGCTTGACCGAGGAGCAAAAAAAGGGATCCCCCCGCGGGATCCCTTAGTTGCTTAGCCACTCGATTTCGCTAGCCAGATAGGGAAGCTGTCGAGGCGATCACAAAGGCCGCATAGGTCAGCACATACCCCACCGTGAAGTGAGCCAGGCCCACCAGACGACCTTGAACAATCGACAGAGCTACCGGCTTGTCCTTCCAGCGGATCAAGTTGGCCAAGGGGGTGCGCTCGTGCGCCCACACCAGCGTCTCGATCAGCTCTTGCCAGTAGCCGCGCCAGGAGATGAGGAACATGAACCCTGTCGCCCAGACCAGGTGGCCAAACAGGAACATCCAGGCCCAAACCGCCAGGTTATTCATCCCGTAAGGGTTGTAGCCGTTGATCAACTGGGCAGAGTTGGCCCAGAGGTAGTCCCGCAGCCAGCCCATCAGGTAGGTGGAGTTCTCGTTGAACTGGGCGGTGTTGCCGCTCCAGATCCCCAGGTGCTTCCAGTGCCAGTAGAAGGTCACCCAGCCGATGGTGTTCAGCATCCAGAACATGGCCAGGTAGAAGGCATCCCAGGCGGAGATGTCGCAGGTGCCGCCCCGCCCCGGCCCGTCGCAGGGGAAGCTGTAGCCGAAGTCTTTTTTGTCCGGCATCAGCTTGGAGCCACGGGCATCCAACGCCCCTTTGACCAGGATCAACGTGGTGGTGTGCAGGCCCAGGGCAATGGCGTGGTGCACCAGGAAGTCGCCGGGGCCAATGGGCAGGAAGAGGAACCCATTGGGATCGTTGATGGCTTGCAGCCAGCCAGGCAGCCACACGTTGCCGTAGTTGGGCCAAGCCGTAGAGGCGATGCTATCCGGGTTGGACAACAACACGTCCATGCCGTAGATCATCTTGCCGTGGGAGGCTTGTATGAACTGGGCAAACACCGGCTCAATCAGGATCTGCTTCTCCGGCGTGCCGAAGGCCTGCATGACGTCGTTGTGGACGTACAGCCCCAGCGTGTGGAAGCCCA
This sequence comes from Thermostichus sp. MS-CIW-15, assembly GCF_054060575.1. Taxonomy (NCBI): domain Bacteria; kingdom Bacillati; phylum Cyanobacteriota; class Cyanophyceae; order Thermostichales; family Thermostichaceae; genus Thermostichus; species Thermostichus sp. MS-CIW-15. The sequence continues at coordinate 28,701 of NZ_JBSSDI010000003.1, forward strand.
AGAACAGCGACACCCAGCTCAGGTGGGAGATGATCGCCTCCTTGTGATCCAGCACCCGCGCCAGCACGTTGTTCTTGTTGGCCTCCGGATCGTAGTCCCGCACCAGGAAGATGGCCCCGTGGGCAAAGGCCCCCACCATCAAGAAGCCAGCGATGTACTGGTGATGGGTGTAGAGAGCCGCCTCCGTGGTGTGATCCATGGACATGAACACGTAGGGGTTGAGGGCGTACATGTGCTGCGCCACCAGCGAGGTCACCACTCCCAAGCAGGCCAGCGCCAACGCCAACTGGAAGTGCAGGGAGTTGTTGACCGTGTCGTAGAGGCCCCTGTGCCCTTCGCCCAGCAGGCCCCCGAAGGGGGTGCCCTTCGGCGGGTTGTGGGCGCCCAGGATCTCGCGGATGCTGTGGCCGATGCCCCAGTTGGTGCGATACATGTGCCCAGCCACGATGAAGATCACGGCAATGGCCAGGTGGTGGTGGGCCATGTCCGTCAGCCACAGGGACTGGGTGTTGGGGTTGAAGCCGCCCAAGAAGGTGAGGATGGCCGTGCCCGCCCCTTCTGCCGTGCCCCAGACGTGGTTGGCCGTATCCGGGTTCTGGGCATAGACCCCCCAGTTTAGGGTAAAGAAGGGCTTTAGGCCCGCCGGATGGGGCAGCGTGGTGAGGAAGTTGTCCCAGCCCACGTGCTGTCCGCGCGACTCGGGGATGGCCACGTGCACCAGGTGGCCTGCCCAGGCCAAGGAGCTGACACCAAACAGGCCGGCCAGGTGGTGGTTGAGGCGGGCCTCGGCGTTCTTAAACCAGCTCAGGCTGGGGCGGAAGCGGGGCTGGAGGTGCAGCCAGCCGGCAAACAAGAACACCGCCGCCAACAACAACAGGCCGATGGCGCCGGCGTAGAGATCGCCGTTGGTGCGCAGGCCGATGGTGTTGAACCAGTAGTAGAGGCCGGAGTAAGCCGCGTTGACAGGGCCGCCGCCTCCAGGTTGGGTAAAGGCCTCCACCGCCGCCTTGCCGAACTGGGGATCCCAGATGGCGTGGGCGATGGGGGTAACCCCCGTGGGGTTGGCCACCCATTGTTCATAGTTGCCTTGCCAGGCGATGTGAAAGACGTTGCCAGAAGCCCACAGGAAGATGATCGCCAGATGGCCGAAGTGGGTGGCAAACAGCTTTTGGTAAAGCCGCTCCTCCGTCATGCCATCGTGGGTCTCGAAGTCGTGGGCGGTGGCAATGCCGTACCACAGACGCCGAGTGGTGGGATCGCTGGCCAGGTCTTGGCTGAATTGGGGAAAACGAGTTGCAGTAGTTGCCATGGTTTTCTCTTCCTCCTTGCCTTAGCCGAGTGCGGCAAACCGTGCCAGAAAGAACGCCCACGTGGTGACGATCCCGCCCAGCAGGTAGTGGGCCACACCGACCGCCCGACCCTGGATGATGCTCAGGGCGCGGGGTTGGATGGCCGGAGCGACTTTCAGTTTGTTATGGGCCCAGACGATGGACTCAATGAGCTCCTGCCAGTAGCCACGGCCGCTGAACAGGAACATCAAGCTGAAGGCCCAGACGAAGTGGGCACCCAGGAAGAGCAACCCATAGGCCGACAGCTCCGAGCCGTAGGAGTTGATCACCTGCACCGATTGCGCCCACAGGAAGTCCCGCAGCCAGCCGTTGATGTTGATGGCGCTGGTTGCGAAGTTGCCGCCCGTGATGTGCTCGATCGTGCCATCGGGGTTGACGGTGCCCCAGATGTCGCTCTGCATCTTCCAGCTGAAGTGGAAGATCACAATCGAGATGGCGTTGTACATCCAGAACAGCCCCAGGAACACGTGATCCCAGCCGGAGACCTGGCAGGTGCCGCCGCGGCCCGGGCCATCGCAGGGGAAGCGGAAGCCCAGCTTGGCCTTATCGGGGATCAGGCGGGAAGAGCGGGCAAACAGCACCCCCTTGAGCAGGATCAGCACGGTGATGTGGATGGTCATGGCGTGGATGTGGTGCACCATGAAGTCCGCCGTGCCCAACACCATCGGCATCATCGACACCTTGCCGCCCACAGCCACGACGTCGCCGCCGAAGATGGGGCTGACCGAAGCGCCCACATAGGGAGCGGTGCTGGCGATGGCCTTAGTGTGCAGGGATTGAATCCACTGGGCAAAGATGGGCTGCAGCTGGATGCCGGTGTCCGAGAACATGTCCTGCGGACGGCCCAGCGCCTGCATCGTGTCGTTGTGGACGTAGAAGCCGAAGGCGTGGAAGCCCAGGAACAGGCACACCCAGTTCAGGTGGCTGATGATGGCGTCGCGGTGGCGGATCACCCGATCCAAGACGTTGTTGCGGTTCACCGCCGGGTCATAGTCGCGAACCATGTAGATGGCCCCGTGGGCAGCGCCGCCAACGATGAAGATGCCGCCTATCCACATGTGGTGGGTAAAGAGGGAGATCTGGGTGGCGTAGTCGATGCCCATGTAGGGGTAGGGGTTCATGGCGTACATGTGCTGCGCCACGATGATGCTCAGGGATCCCACCATGGCCAAGTTAATGGCCAGTTGGGCGTGCCAAGAGGTGGTCAGCACTTCGTACAGACCCTTGTGGCCCTCGCCGGTGAAGGGGCCCTTGTGGGCTTCCAGGATCTCTTTAATGGAGTGGCCGATGCCCCAGTTGGTGCGGTACATGTGGCCGGCCACGATAAAGAGCACGGCAATGGCCAGGTGGTGGTGGGCCTGATCCGTCAGCCAGAGGGCGCCCGTTTGCGGATCCAGGCCACCCTTGAAGGTGAGGAACTCCGCGTACTTGCCCCAGTCCAACGTAAAGAAAGGCACCACCCCGCTGAAGAGGCCCCAATCCACGCTGGGGAACATCTCCTTCATCAGGGCCGGCTTGAGGATGAACTCGTGGGGCAGAGGGATCTGAGCCGCCGGCACACCCGCATCCAACATCTTGTTGATGGGGATGGCCACGTGGATTTGGTGACCGGCCCAGGCCAGCGAGCCCAGCCCCAGCAGGCCCGCCAGGTGGTGGTTGAGCATCGACTCCACGTTTTGGAACCACTCCAGCTTGGGAGCCCGCTTGTGGTAGTGGAACCAGCCGGCGAACAGGCAGAGGCCAGCCATCACCAGACCGCCGATAGCGGTGCAGAGGAGTTGAAACTCATTGGTGATGCCGGCAGCTCGCCAGAGGTGGAATAGACCCGACGTGATGCGGATCCCTTCAAAGCCGCCGCCCACATCGCCGTTGAGGATCTCCTGGCCGAAGATGGGCCAGACCACTTGGGCGCTGGGCTTGATGTTAATCGGATCCGCCAGCCAAGCAGAATAGTTGGAGAACTGAGCTCCGTGGTAGTACATGCCGCTCAGCCAGACAAAGACCACCGCCAGGTGGCCGAAGTGAGCGGAGAAGATCTTCCGAGAGACGTCTTCTAAGTCGCTGGTGTGACTGTCGAAGTCATGAGCAAGAGCATGGAGGTTCCAGATCCAGGTCGTGGTCTTGGGCCCACGCGCCAGGCTGCGATCGAAGTGCCCCGGCTTGGCCCACTTCTCAAATGAGGTGGGAACCGGATCGATATCCACCGAAACCTTGACCTTTGGCTCTCGCTCCTTTGGCGTAGTTGTCATCAAGAACTCCTCTCTTGCGACAAGGAACGAAGCGCTCCCGCCTGTCTGCAGCCGTGAAGCTCGGGGATCTCTCCCAAGGCGGGATTTACCTGGCATTATAGGTCAGCCTTTGTAACCCCCCCGTCGCTTCACAATAATTAAACCAGGGATCCCTTGCCCTATCGGAGTTAGGGTTGCTTGGCAATCGTTTCTCCAATAAAGATGTAAATATATGTAACGAACTTTCACCAACCCAAGCTGTGCCCATGAAAGGTTGGAACTGGGCAACAGGCAGCGCGGCGGGGCGGCGCCTAGCTCTAGGGGTGGCAACCCGAGCAAAGCCGCAAATGGCCGGGAAGGGATCCCTATATCTAGTTGAGCACTGAGGTTTGTCTGCTAAACTGTGGGCAATTTGCTGGCAGGTTTGGGCGATGGCCACTTCCACCTGCACCTTTTTGCACCTGGCCGATGTGCATCTGGGCTACGACCGCTACAACAGCCCGGAGCGGAGCAAAGATTTCTTTTTGGCCTTTCGGGATGTGGTGCGCCGCCATGCCATCCAGAACCCGGTGGATTTTGTCCTCATTGCCGGGGATCTGTTTGAGCACCGGCAAATTCAGCCCGGTGTCCTCAACCAAGCCCAGATTGTCTTGCGGGAGCTGAAGCAGGCCGGGATCCCCGTCTTGGCCATTGAGGGCAACCACGACAGCCGCCCCTACGGTGTCAAGACCAGTTGGCTGCGCTACCTGGCCGATCACGGCGACCTGATCCTGCTGGAGCCGGAAGCAGGCGAGGAGGGTTTAGAGCTGCGCCCCTGGTCAGGTGGGCGGGGGGGCTATCTGGATCTGCCCTGTGGGGTGCGGGTGATCGGATCCCAGTGGTATGGGTCGGCGGCCCCCAAGTCGATTGAGCAGTTGGCGGCGGCCATTCGCCGGTTGCCCCCTGGCCCTGAGCGGGTGGTGCTCATGTTCCACCACGGCCTGGAAGGCCAAATTGCTCGCTACCAGGGCGCCTTGCGCTACCGGGATCTGCTGCCTTTGCGGGAGGCAGGGGTGGGCTATTTAGCCTTGGGACATATCCACAAAAGCTATACAGAAGAAGGCTGGATCTTCAATCCGGGATCCCTGGAGGCTAACAGTACTGCCGAGTGGGACTTTCCGCGGGGAGCCTACCGCGTCCGCTGGGGAGAGGGCCCGCCTCAGGCTGAGCTGGTGCAGGACTACTACCGGCGGCCTCACCGACGGATCTCTCTTGAGGCCAAGGGCCGGGAAACGCCCGAAGAGATTGCTGCAGCCGCAATTGCCTTGGCCAAGGGATCCGACCTTCCCGAAGGTGGGCCAGCGCCAATGGTGGAGTTTCGGCTGGCGGGGCAGGTGGGCTTTGCCAAGCACGAGTTGGATAGCCGCGCCCTGCAGCAGCAGATTCAGCAGCTTACCGGTGCCCTGCTGGTTCTCTTCCGCTTCGAAGCCACTACTTTGGAGATCGGGTCGGCTGCTCTTTCCCTCGAAGAAGAAGGGCGCAGGCTGCAAATTGAAGAGAAAATCTACAGGGATCTGCTGAGCAGCCATGCCCACTACCGCAAGCGCAGCGAAGAGCTGGCACGGTTACTCTTAGATCTCAAAGAGAAAATCTTAGAGGAGCAAGGCGAAGCGGAAGTGTACGCTCACCTGAGCGGCGCCTTTCTGGGGGAAGAAGACTGACCATGCGGATCCTCTCTTTGGCTCTGCAGAACTTCAAGTCTCATGAGGACGCCTTCTTCGAGTTTGAGCCCGGTATCAACGCCATTTGTGGAGAAAATGGAGCAGGCAAAACCAGCATTCTAGAGGCCATCGCCTGGGTTTTGTTTGACTACTGCCCCTACAACCAAGAAGAACTCATCCGCACAGGGGCCAGCGATGCGGTGGCTACTGTCCAGTTTATCTCCCAGTGGGATCAGCGCACCTACGACGTTCGCCGCAGTGTCAGGCAGGGATATCGCCTCTTCGATCCGCAATTGAAGCAGCGCCTAGATTACGAGCGCAAGGCAGATGTGCTAGCGTGGCTGAGGCAACATTTGGGTGTGCCCGCCGGTACTGATTTGGCGCGGCTCTTTGCTACAACGATTGGGGTGCCCCAGGGCACTTTCACAGCAGATTTTCTCAAAACCAGTCGGGAGCGGAAAGAAGTTTTCGACCGCATCTTGAAGGTAGAAGAGTACCAGCAAGTTGCAAAGGATCTGCTGGCAGTTGAAAAATACAGCGAGGCGCAAGTTCTGGCCGTCAAGCATCAAATTGAGCTGCTCCATCAACAGATGCAAGACTGGGATCCGCTGCAAGTAGAGCAGCAGAGAATCGAGCAAGAACTGAGCCACTGGCAGGAGCGCTTAAGCCACCATACCCATACCTTGGCCGAGGTGAAGCTGGAGCTGGAGCGGCTGGAGAAGCTGCTTGAGCAAATCCAAACGCTCGACCGGCAAATTGCTCAACTGGAGCAAGAGGGATCCCTGCTGGCAGTAGCCCTTGAGCAAGCCGAAAAGCTGTGGGCAGAGGCCCAGCGAGCGCAGGCACAACAACAGCACCACCAAGAGGGATCTCAGCGCTTTTTGGCCATAGAAGATCGGTTGTGGGAGCTGGAAAAGCAACGGCAGCAGCGCCTGGAGTGGCTGAAGCGGCGGGAGGCCCTGCTCTCGCAAAAGCAGAACCTCGAAAACCAACTGGCGAGGCTGCAGGAAAAACTCAGCCAACAACAGCGCTGCAAGCAGGAGCTAGAGGAGCTGGCTCCCCAAATTCAAGCCCAAGAGGAGCTAGAGCGCCGGCAAAGCCATTGGGCTCAGCAGCTCGACACCTTGCTCCAACTGCACCGCGAATGGGAGCAGCTTCAGGGAGAATGGTCAGCCCACGCCGGGCGCTGTCAACTGCTGCAAAGCCGCGTCCAAGAGGCTGAACAGGCGCAGGCCATCTGTCAACAGCACGAATCGGCCTACAGGCGTTATCTGGAGTTGGAGGCTTGGGTGGCAGAGCAAGAGGCGTTGCGACGAACACGGCAGACCTTGACAGCTCAGCGGGAAACTTTACGGCAGCAGCTCCACCAACTCCAACTGCGAGAATCTGAATATCGACAGCAGCTCCAACTCTTCCAGAAAATCGAGGAGGAAAAGCTACACCTGCAAACGCTCTGCGAAAAGCAAACCGTCCTGGAACAACGGTACTCTCAAATTGGCCAGAAGTTGGCCTCTTTTCAGGCCCTGCGCCTAGAGCTAAGACAGAGAGAAACAGAACAGGAACAGGGCCGGGCCCAGTTGGAACAGTTGCGGCTGCAGCTTCGACAGCGACAGGCCGATCGAGAGCACGTAGCCAAGATTCCCCTCCTGGAGGCTCAACAAGAGCGACTGCAAACTCAGCTCAGCCGCCTAGCCGCGGCGCGGCAATTTCAGCGGGAACTCCAAGCCCTTTTCGAGCAGGGCTCTCACCAACTGGCCCAGCACAACCGCAGCATTCAAACTCTTGTGGAGGAGCTGGCCGCTTGCCAACAGAGTTATCCGCAACTCCAACCTCTATGGCAGCGGATCCCGCAAGTTCTGGCCCAGTCTTCAGCCCTCAGCCAACAGTTACTGCAATCCATCCAACAAATCCTACAGGATCTTTCCCCCCAAACTTGCGAGCCTCAGCTACGCCAGCAACTGGCTGATATCCAGGAGCAACTCAAGACTTTGCAGCCCCTGCTGGGCTTAACGGCGCAGATTCCCGAGTTAGAAGCTCAAATTCAACAGTTGCTGCAATGGCAAAACGAACGCCAGAGCAAAATTGAGGATCTTCAGTGGAGCCTCGAGGCAGAGCCAGACTTTCTTCGGCAACAACAGGAAATTGGCCAAGCGCTGCAGGCACTGGGGGATCCCAGGGGGCAAATCCAGCGCCTGGAAAAGGAGCTCAACAATAAGCCGAGAGTTGAGCAAGAGTACCAGCAAGTTGTAGCCAGCATCCAGCAACTTCAACAACAGATACAAGCCCTAGAGCAGCAGCTTCAGCCCCTTGCCGATCTAGACGAGAGAATTGCCGCTTTACGGGAGGAGCAGAGTTGCCATCGCAACAGCTATGAAACCGTTATCCGTATGCAACCACTTGTCCAAAGTTTGCCACAACGAAAAGATGAACTGCAAACAGCTCAGTTGGCTCTAGAACAGATCCAGCAAGCTAAGCAGGAAAAACAAGCCCAAATTGATCGCTGGGAGAAAATAGAGGGATCCAAAGATTACCTGCAAGCCCAAATTGTAAAAGCCGCCGAAACCTTGAAGTCCCTGGGGGATCCGAGAAGCCGGGCTGAGTGGCTGAAAGCGGAGCTCAAGCTGGAAAGACAGTACCTGCAAACGCAGGCAGGTTGCCTACAGCAAATCCAGGATTTGGAGGCAGCACTCCGCCCCCTCGAGGAAGCGCTGCTGCAAACCGAACACCTGGATCGAGAGCTGGGATCCCTGCAAGAACAGCGCGAACACTACCGAGCGGATCACGAGCAATATCTACGTCTGGAGCCTATTGCCAAACTGCTCCCCCAACGAGAACGGAAGCTCAGTGAACTGAAGGCGCAACAGCAAGCATTGCAAACCCAACTGTCCCAATTGCGGGCACAGCGGGATCCTTTGGCTTCCCTCTATCAGCCTCAGGAGCACCAACGTCTGCGCTCCCTTTTGCAGGCCACCGAAATTCAAAAGGCCGAGGCTCAAGCTCGCCTGGAAAGCCTTGCCCCTCAACTACAGAAAATCCAGGAAAGGTTACAGCAACTGGAGCGGGTGAGAGAAACCTTAAAACAAGTCGAGACGCAACGAATCGAGAAAGAGCGTCTGCATCGCTTCATTAAGTTTAGCCGAGATACCTACAAAAAGGCTGGTCCTCAAATTACCCAATACTATCTACAGCAGATCAACAACATTGCCGATCACCTCTTCCGGGAAATCCTCAACCGCCCCAATGTTGCCCTCACCTGGGAGGCCGACTACGAGATCCGCGTTCAAGAGGGAGGCGGCCCCAAACGACGTTTTGCCAGCCTTTCTGGAGGAGAGCAGATGTCGGCAGCTCTGGCAGTTCGCCTAGCCTTGCTCAAGGTGTTAGGACAGTTGGATATTGCCTTCTTCGACGAGCCCACCACCAACATGGACGCCCAGCGCCGACAGCGATTGGCCGAGTCCATTACCAATTTGCGCTCTTTTGAGCAGCTATTTGTGATCAGCCACGACGATACCTTTGAGCAAGTAACGGAAAACATCATTCGGGTGGAGAGGCACGCTGGCTCTGGCCAGATGAGGAGGGATCCCACCTATGGTATTTAGAGCTGACCGGGTTCTGGCAGTATTGCAGCAAAAGCGGGAGGCTTTCGTCACTTTTGATCAAGGGCTATCGGAGCGCAGAGAGGGATATCGGCAGGCCATGGAAAGATTGTGCCAGTGGTCGAGCGCAGAGATTGCCGAAAAAATAGCGCCCTTGGACTTTCCGGGTGCTCTACCTACTCAAGAGTGGGATCTTTACTCCAGTTGGTCAGTTCCTTTTGAACAGGCATGGACTAGCCATGAGGAAAGCGATGAATGGGCAAGGTCGATTATTAAAAATATTTCCACCTTTGCAGTAGATGGATCCCAAATCTATCCCAGCAAGGATCTGTCAATTCCGGTGGCCTTGGTGCAGATCGGCTGGTATGAGAATCATCACTGTGCCCAAGGCCTGTACGAAAAAGATATTCAAGTCGATGTACTGACTCCAAAGGATTTGGGATCCGATAGCAGCGGCGAGCCCAAAGAGCGCGTCGTCAACATGCGTCGCTTCCAAATGGAAACAGAAAAGCTGGTGGAATATATCCGGGGAGCTCAGCCTGGATCCCGAAAGTTGGCCTTTTTAGATGGGGCTCTGGTGGCTACCTTTGCGGAAGCCCTTGAGCCAGAAAGCCGAGATTTCTACGTACAATGTTTACTCCAGGTGCTGCGGGCCAGCGAGCAAAACCAGATCCCTGTTGTGGCCTACATCGACACTACCTATACCTCAGATCTGGTGACATTGCTGCGGCATTGCTTCGATCTTCCTGAAGCTCCTCAGCTTCACGATGCCCAACTCCTCAGCCCGTGGCTGGAGTGGGGGGAGCGCACCCCTTTTTTTATCTGTGCTCGCGGCGGCAGCCTTAACCCTCAAGATGGGATCCTCAACTCTTACCAAGAAATGCGAGAGCGAGTGGGATTTGTTTATTTGCGCACCAACGACAACTTTCCGGCCCGGCTGGAGATACCGGTTTGGGTTTACGAGGCAGGACTTTTGGACTGGGTCGTGGATCTGGTGCGCTGCGAGGTCATCATTGGTAGAGGCTATCCCTATGTGTTAGAGACAGCCGATCAAATAGCCGTTATTCGCAATGAGGATCGCAACCTTTTCCTGCGCCTGATGCAAGATTGGGCAAGCCGCGAGAAGCTCAACCTCAGGTTATCTCGGAAAACGGTGAGTAAACTGCAGCGGAGGCGAGTCCGATGAGATTGGGCAAGGTGGTTCGCTCCAACAATCACTGCGACTACGTAGTGCAGGTGGATGACGCCCTAGAAGTCAAAAATCCTCCCTCTCCTGATGACTATGGCTTTGGCAGCTTTGTTAAGCTGGAGAATGATCAACGGCACTGGGCTGTAGGTCTGGTCTATAACACCCAAATTGTAAACCCGCTCTTTCTCAACTCCGGCCCGCGCCTCTCCAGCCAGCCGGATCCCTATTTTTCCCCCGATTTACAAAACGAGGTGCGCACGCTGCTTTCGGTGGTTCTCATCGGAGCTTTGGACGAAGAGCGGGGCTGTGGCCGGCAAGGGATCCCGCGCGTGGTGGTGCCTGTGAACACGCCCGTTTTTCGCATGAGCCAAGAAGAAATCCTACGTTTTCACCAAGATCCCCAAGGTCAAACCCAATTTTCGTATTATGGATTGCTCTTGAGCAGCGGCGGCAACTTTGCCGACCACCTTGTTTATCAAGTCTTGAATGATATCATACCCATGTTTTCCGATCCGGCTCAACGGCGGGCCCTGCAAATTCTAAGCAAAGAACTGGCCTGGAAAATGACCGTAGGAGCGATGCGCTGATGACCAAAAAAACTGTAGGGATCGCCCAGTCTCTTGACAATGGACACTATCCAAAAGCTGTCTTCTCCTCCGATGAAGAGGCCCCAGAAGTAATCGGCACTGTCAAGGGCCCCGGTGAAACCTCCAACCAGTATGTTTTTATCACCTCCAATACCCAAGCTGTAAGAGTAGGCGATTTTGTCTACTATGAGGTTCAGGATACCCAGTCCCAAACCCTGAAAATTCTCGGCAAGATCAGGCAAGTCCAGCTCTTGGATCACATTCCCGATCGCATCTTTGCCGACACCGAGATCGATCCCAGCACCATTGTGGCTTTGGTGGGCTTTACCCACCCCAACCCGGAAATCTACGCAGTTACCGTCGAGGTCATCGGCTATTTTCACCGCGCCATGGGCTTTATTAACCCCCGTCGCCCTCCGGATCCCGGTGCCAAAGTCTTTTTGGCCTCCAATCGTCTGCTGAAATCGATTTTGAACAAACGAGATGAAACAGCCGTTGGGGGCGCTCACTTGGGCAGCCTGTTGTTGCGCGACGAGGGAGCGGTGCCCGTGGTGCTGGATGTCAAGGAAATGGTTAGCACCCATCTGGCTATTTTGGCGGGGACGGGATCCGGAAAATCCTACACGGCGGGGGTCTTGATTGAAGAGCTGATGTTGCCCAAAAACCGGGCTGCTGTTCTCATTTTTGATCCCCATGGGGAATACCATACACTGGCAGAGATGCAGTCCCACCCCAAGTTTTTGGGCGAAGACGGCTACCGCCCTAAGGTTAAGGTTCTCTCCCCACAGGAAATCAAGATCCGCGTGTCTTCTCTCAACTTTTTCGATATCCTTACCCTCTTGCCAGAGACCACCGACCGGCAGAAATCTTTCCTAGAGAAAGCTTTCCGCAAGGTTACCCAGTTCAATCCACTACGTTGGACAATTCGGGATCTGATCGACACCGTCAACGAAGAAGATTCGGCAGAGGACGGATCCCGGGGATCCTCAGCCGCTGCTTTGGAGTGGAAGCTAGAGCAGATCGATCGCTCTCCCTACTTTAGCAATGTGGAACACCTGGCCCCCAAGGATTTGTTTGAGCCAGGGCAGGTAACCATTTTGCAGATGCACGAGATTAGCCAGGAAGAGCAGCAAGTCATTGCCGCCGCCATCCTGCGCCAGGCCAATTACGCCCGCATTAACACCCATAAAGGCAAGATCCAACCGGGGGATGAAAATTACCTGCCCTATCCTGTTTTTATCTTGTTGGAAGAGGCCCATCGCTTTGCCCCTGCCCACGAGCCCTCCCGCTGCAAGCAGGTGTTGCGCACCATTCTCAGCGAAGGGCGGAAGTTTGGCTTAGGAGTAGGTCTAATCACGCAACGCCCCGGCAAGCTGGACTCGGACATTCTATCGCAATGCATGAGCCAATTTTTGATGCGAATTGTCAACCCTTCCGATCAAGAAAATCTGCGCCACAGTGTTGAGGCTGCCGGACGGGATTTGTTACAGGAATTGCCGGCTTTGAGCAAGGGTCAGGTGATTGTCTCCGGCGTGTGTGTCAATACCCCTGTTCTGTGTAAAGTACGGCAGCGCTACACCCAGCATGGTGGCGAAACACTTGATATCCTCGGCTTGTGGCAAAATCACTTTCAGCCCCACCGACGACAGGATCGCGTAGCCCAATCTGCCCCTCTCAGGCCACGTTCTCAGCCTCAGGTGGTCGAGGGATTGAGCATTGACTAGAGATCGTTAAAAGCTGGGGTCAATTGGCAGCCGGCTATCCTGTCTATAAACGCTGAGCCAAAAAAATCTATGCAGCTTAGAATGGTTCATGTCCATGTCTAGATTGCAACGCTTCCCAACTGCTCTGGGATCCCAAGCTCTTTCCAATCAGGAGAGATAAGAGTTGCCGCTCAAAAATTTGAGCGATGGTTTGCTACCGGTGGAGAAGAAAGTCGTGGTGAAAAAGCAAGCTCTTTGGCGAGGCTGGGTGGGCATTGCCGCTGTGGCCCTGCTGGGATCCGGCCCTGCCTATGCCCAGTTGCGGCTGATCCCTGAGGCGGCGCGGCAGGTCTACGAGGCCTTGCCAGATCTGCCTCTGGAAAACACCTATACCCCCGTGAACCCCAATGACGGCGGCCCCGCGCCTGAGGAAGATACCTTGGTGCGGCGGATGATGGTCTATCACTTGCAGGTGGTCGGTCGCTCTCCTACCGACCGCTTTGACTGGCAACTGACGCTAGCAGACTATCTGGACGCCAACGAGCCGATAGTTGCCCAGCGCTACCCCGGTGCCGAGCGGCTGACGGTCAACCCCTATGCCCAAGACAAGGCAGCCGTGCAAGCCCTGAGCCGGCAACAGCGACAGGCCCTGCTGCGGGAGCTTGTGCTCGCCTTCGGCGGGGATCCCGATCCCAAGCCCCTGTACATTCCCGCCGACTTGAATCCTGTCCCCGCTCCTGCCACCCCAAAACCGCTGGAACGCTTGCCGATTCCCGGCGCTGGATCCGCCGACCTACTTCGGCCCTAGAGGGAGTCTCCCCTCACCCCCGGCCCCTCTCCCAGAGGGTATCCCTCACCCCCAGCCCCTCTCCCTGAGGGAGAGGGGAGCTAGGATTTGACGTAGCGAACGGCTTATTCAAATGGTCACAGCTTTTTTGGGAAGTGCCCCCTTTAATCCAAAGTCTTTCCAGTGTAGTTTTCAATGCAGCGCAAGAACAGCTCTACCCCAATGCCGAGGGCAGCTTCGTCAAAGTCAAAGCGGGGATGGTGATGGGGATAATCTAGCCCTTTGGCAGGGTTGGCGGATCCCAGGAAAAAGTAGCAGCCGGGCACCTCGTTGAGGAAAAACGAGACGTCCTCGCCGCCCATGGTCATCTCTGGAATAATCGCCGCTTCTGAACCGAACAGCTGGCGGGCGGCTTGTTCTACCAGGGCTGCCATGGCCGGGTCATTGTGAACCGCCGGATAGCCCCGCTCGTACTGGAACTCGTAGGTGGCCCCATAGGCTTGGCAAATGCCGGCCACGATTTCTTCTATACGTCTTGCAAGCAAATCCCGCACTTCCGGCTGAAAGCTGCGCACGGTGCCCCAAATTTCTGCCCGGGGAGCAATGACATTGAAGGTGTCGCCGGCCCGGAAGCGGCCCACCGTCACCACCGCCGGCTGCAGCGGATCCACGTTGCGGGAGACGATGGTCTGCAAAGCGCTCACAATGTGGGATCCCACCACAATGGCGTCCACCGTCTGCTGAGGAAGAGCGGCATGGCCACCGCGCCCAATGACCTCGATTTGAAAGCGATCGGCAAAGGCCATCGAGGGGCCGCTTTTGACGCCAATGGTGCCCAGAGGTCGGTTGTTCCACAGGTGTAAGCCGAGGATGGCTTCTACATCTGGGTTCTTCAGCACCCCCGCTTCCACCATTGGCTTGGCTCCGCCGGGGCCTTCTTCAGCAGGCTGGAAAATAACTTTGACGGTGCCTCTGAGGCTTTGGCGGTGCTGCTGCAGCAGCTTGGCGGTGCCCAGGGCAATGGCCGTGTGGCCATCATGGCCGCAGGCGTGCATAACGTTGGGGATGGCGGAACGGTATTCGACCTCGTTGGCCTCGTGAATGGGTAGGGCATCCATGTCGGCCCGCAGCGCCAAAACCGGCCCTGGCTCTTCTCCCGCGATGGTAGCCACAATGCCGGTGTGGGCGATGCCGGTCTGGTGCGGGATCCCCCAACTTCTCAGGCGGTGGCTGATGTAGGCGGCGGTTTGCTTCTCCTGGAAACCCAGCTCTGGATACTTGTGCAGGTGGCGGCGCCAGGTCACCAACTCCGGCTGTAAGGCTTGAACGGCAGGGCGAAGGGCGGGAACTTCCATGGCTATCCTAAAAAACGCTTAGACAAGAGTCAGCCTGGGGAAGATCTTCCTTCCCGGTTGGTTTCCTAGAAGCTGTTTAGAGCATGACTCTAGTCAATAATAAGCTCAACTATACTGAAAATAATGTATAATATGTTCAGTACGGATTACTACCAGTTGATCTTTCTGTTTACTTTAGAGTCTGCCAACATGGTAGCCAAAGCAAAGCAGAAAATTGGTAGTAAGACGACAGGGAAACTGCGCTTTGGGTATTCTACTCAAAGCTTTGCGGGATACCGCCATTCTGTTTGGAAACAAACAGAATGCTATCGCTGCATAGTTGAACAGTGATGTTCAGCAGTGTTCAGCGTAAATGTATCAGTTACATGTCGATTCCGTCCAGTATGGCAAAAGTTTTGCCAGGGCTGTTTCTCCCTAGGCCCACCGGGATCCAGTTTCTGGCGGCAGATCTTGCCAGCGGCCCGGCCCCACGGCGCGCAACGCCTCTGGCAGGGAGATAGCTCCTGAGTAGAGGGCCTTGCCCAGAATGGCTCCGGCCAAACCCGGCAAGCTCAGCAGGGCAAGCAAATCGGTGAGCGAGCCAATCCCCCCGGAAGCGATAACCGGCAGGCGGGAGACAGCCAGGATCTGGCGCAACTGCTCTAGGTTGGGGCCGGCCAGGGTGCCGTCCCGGCCAATGTCGGTGTAGATGATCCCGGCAGCCCCTTGGGCTTGGACCCGTTGCACCAGCTCGGTGGCGGCTAGGGGAGTGGTGCTCAGCCAGCCGCGGGTGGCTACCTGACCTTGGCGGGCGTCGATCCCCACCCAGATGCGTCCCGGCAAAGCCTGGGTCATGGCCTCCAGCAGGGCGGGATCCTCTACAGCCACCGTGCCGACGATCACCCGCTCCACCCCCAAGTCCAGCAACTGCCGCGCCCGCTCCAGGGATCGGATCCCACCCCCCACCTGTACCGGGATGGCCAGTTTGCGGACAATGTCTGCAATGATGGGCAGGTTAACCGGATCCCCGCTTTTGGCCCCGTCCAGATCCACCACATGCAGGCGAGGCGCCCCTTGGGTGGCCCAGATTTCTGCCTGCTGGACGGGGTCGGCGGCCACCTGCTCGGCTTGGGCGTAATCGCCTTGGTAAAGACGCACGGCGCGGCCTTGTAAAAGGTCGATGGCGGGGATCACCTCGAGAAAGGCACTGGCGTGAGGCATGATGGGATCCCTGGAGAAGAGCTTTTCCAGTATCGCCTGAGTATTGACACTCCCACCGCCTAAAGGCGGGGGATTCTTACACGGTCGTCGCAAAGGCGTTGTCAAAGCGCCTCTAGACAGTTCCTGAAGGCAAAGCCCCAAGGTTCTGCTGACTTTCTTAAGCAGGTTGGCGGCAGCATTTGCCTCAGCCTTGACCAACCACCCCTTTGCCGTTTGGTACAGGCCCCGCTTGACACGCTTTCCAGCGGGTCTCCACCCGTCGGGTTTTTCACCATAATTAGGTAGCTCATCCCCATCTAGGAAGCTTGCCTGCGAGCTGTACGCCTCCTCTACCTCAATAAACTCCATGCCATAATGCCGACATAATTGCGCAATACGCTCCTTGAACCGACCTGTTGGAATGAAAACAAAGTTTTGGTTAAAACCGCATTCTTGTTTTTGTTCTTTGTTCCAACCTAAGTAAGCGATAGCGCGAGAGGGAAGTCAACGGTACAATCACTACAACCATGGTGTGGGGCTAGCGGTTGTTTATCTTATTTTTTGGCCAAAGAGAAGGAAAAAGGTGTTGGTAGGAGAAGTCAGGAAGAGGTTGTTTGAGCTATGAAATTATATCAACGACCCCCATCATGGGTAAGCGACTAAAGTGGCTAGCGCGCTTTTCCGGCGCGCACTCAAGTGCGGGGCTAGCAAGCTATCCTCTTGTGTTTGCCTTTGCCGGTATTTGGGAGCGCTGGCGCAGCCCACAAGGGGTGGAGATAGAAACTTGCGCCATCCTCAACACGCCGGCCATGATGGAGCCTTTCCACGAGCGGATGCCGGCCATTTTGACGGAAAACGACTACGACCTCTGGCTGGATCCACGGGTGCGGGATCCCAAGCTGCTGTTGCCCCTGCTCCGCCCCTACCCGGCAGAGGCCATGGCCGCCTACCCCGTCAGCACCCATGTGAACAACCCGCGCCACGAGGATCCCACGTGTCGTGCTGATACATTTACGCTGAACACTGCTGAACATCACTGTTCAACTATGCAGCGATAGCATTCTGTTTGTTTCCAAACAGAATGGCGGTATCCCGCAAAGCTTTGAGTAGAATACCCAAAGCGCAGTTTCCGTGTCGTCTTACTACCAATTTTCTGCTTTGCTTTGGCTACCATGTTGGCAGACTCGAAAGTAAACAGAAAGATCAACTGGTAGTAATCCGTACTGAACATATTATACATTATTTTCAGCTTATTATTGACTAGAGTCATGCTCCTATCGGAGAAGCTGGGCAGGGATCCAACCTCAGCGAGCCCGCTGGTAGCGCATCCCCGGCAGTTGCACCAGCCAGCCTTCCAGTTCCATAAGCAGCAGGGTGCTGGAGAGGGTGGCAATGTCCATCTGGGTGGCCTGGACCAGGGCGTCGAGGCTGAGGATTTCGTTGCCCAGGAGTTGCCAGAGAAGCTGCTGCTGGGGATCGCTGGGGCCGAAGGAGGGGGGCTGTTCTGGGGGAGGGGATCCCTGAACCAAATCCAGCTCTTGGAGCAGCTCCTCAATCCCCAGGATCATGCCGGCGCCGTTGCGGATGAGCTGCAGACAGCCGCGGGCCGCCGCTGTGTCGATATTCCCCGGTAGGGCGTACACTTCCCGACCGTAGTGGTTGGCCAGGTGGGCGGTAATCAGCGCCCCCGAGCGCTCTGGGGCCTCCATCACCAAGGTGGCGCGGCAGAGGCCGGCGATGATGCGGTTGCGCTGGGGAAAGTGCTCCTTGGCCGGCGGCGTGCCGGGAGGATATTCGCTGAGGACGGCTCCTTGCTCCAAGATGCGCCGGTAGAGGGAGCGATGGTGGGCGGGGTAAACCTGATCCACCCCCGTTCCCACCACGGCCACCGTCTTGCCGCCGGCATCCAGACAGGCCTGGTGGGCAATGCCGTCGATCCCGGTGGCCAGCCCCGAGACCACCACACAGCCGGCTTCTGCCAGGGCGGCACTAACTTTCTGAGTCCAGAGCCGACCGTAGGAGGTGGGGGCGCGGGTGCCGACAACAGCAATGGCCGGCTGCTGCCAATCGGGGCATTCCCCTAAGACATAGAGAAGGGGCGGCGGATCCGGCAGCTCCCACAGCAGCGGCGGATAGCCGGGATCCGCCGGGGTTAGGAAAGGGATCCCAGGCTTTTGGGTCTGCTCCAGGATCTCCTCAGGATCGAGGCCAGGCCGGGCAGAGACAATTGCCTGGGCCAAGGTAGGGCCGATGCCTTCTACCTGCTGCAGGTCCAGGGCGTCCGCCTGCCAGGCCTGCTTCAGGGATCCAAAAAACTCCGCCAGCCGCTTGAGCCGGTGGGGGCCAATCCCTTTGATGCGGGCCCAAGCTAGCCAGTAGGGCCGCTCCCGTTCTTCATGGCCTGGCCCACGGGAAGGCTCCCTCTTGCCAACAGGATCTGAAGGGGAAAGGGGAAAAGACAATTTAGCTCTGCGCAGTAGTGGCTGTATCTTAAATGATTGGCAAAAGGAACGCTTGGCAAAAAAGCAGGAGATGGGTAGATGTCAGGGTTGGATCCCGCCGGTAACCTTCAAGGATCAAGGCAGCTGCGGTTTGGGCGGATGCGCCAAGCTTGGGTGTGGGGGTTTTATCCCCTGCTGTGGCTGTTGACCTGGGTGGGATCCCGCTCGGCCCAGCCCCAGTTTTTGGGGATCCCGGCCTGGCATTGGCTGGCGGGATTGGCTGTCCTGCTGTTGGTACCTCTTAACTTCTACATTGTGCGCGTTTGCTGGCCTGGAGATGACTGACAGCATTTTAAGTTTGGGTGTGGTGGGGGTGTACTTGCTGCTGCTGGCGGCCATTGGCTTCTGGAGCTATCGCCACAGCGGCCAGGATCCGGTGAGCTATTTTTTGGCAGGGCGGGGGTTGGGATCCCTGGCTCTAACTTTGACGACGCTGGCCACCTTGCTCAGCGCCTTTACCTTCATTGGGGTGCCGGCAGATGCCTATACCCATGGCCTAGGGATCTTCCTGGGGGTGGGGGTGACCACCGCCCTCATTTCGGGGCTGTTTTTGTGGGTGGGCTACCGGGTATGGCTAGCAGCCCAACACTTTGGCTTCATCACCCCTTCCGAGTTTTTCGGCCACCGCTTCAACAGCCCTCTTTTGGCTCTACTCTACTGCCTTAGCGCCCTGACGTTTACCGCCCCCTACATCAGCATCCAGATCATTGGCGGAGCCCGCACCCTGGCGGCGGTGTTGGGGGAGGGGATCCCCTATTGGCCCCTGGCGGTGGTGGTGGCCTTGGTGATCTTGGGCTATGTCCTCTTCGGCGGCTCCCAGGCGGTGGTCTGGACGGACGTGGTGCAGGGGATCATCTTGGTTTTGGGGATGGGGGTGGCTCTTGTGGCAGTGGCTTTGAGGTGGGGCCAGGAGGCTGGCAGCCAGTTGGATCCCTGGCTGAGCTTGCCGGGCCCGCAGGGGCGCTGGAGCTGGCAGACGCTGCTTGGCAACCAGCTGCTGTTTTTCATGGCCACGCCCCTTTTTCCCCAGTTTTTCCAGCGCTTCTACATGGCCAAAAGTGCCCGTCCCTTCCAGACTCTGATGGTGGTCTGGCCGCTGCTCATTCTGCTGGTGTTTTTCCCGGCAGCCCTCATTGGCGTCTGGGGCCGGCTGGCTTTTCCTAACCTGCAGCAGCCGGACCAGATCATGCCGCTGATGTTGCAGAGCTTGCCCAGCGGCGTGGCGGCAGTGGTGATTACAGCCGCGCTGGCGGCTTTGATGTCCACGGCGGACTCGCAACTGCTCACGGCCAGCTCCCTAGTGACGCGGGATCTGGTGGTCACCTTCCTCAAGCGCCCGCTTTCCCCGCACCAGGAGGAGCTGTTGGGCCGCTGGGTGGTGCTGGGGATTGGGCTGGTCTCCTTTGCCATTGCCGTCAGGCCGCCGGGGCTGATTGCCCAGATTGCCACCTGGAGCTTCCAGGGCAACGCCATGCTCTTTCCCGTCTTGATCGCCGGCCTGTACTGGAAGCGGGCGACTCGCGCCGGGGCCGTGGCCGGAGCTTTGGTCTCCAGCGGCCTCACCTTGGGCTGGCTGTCGGGCCTGTTGCCCAAAGGCTGGACGGGCGGCTGGCTGCCGGTCATCCCGGCGGTGGTCGCCGGCACAGCCGTGCTGGTGGTGGTCAGCCTGCTAACCCAGCCCGACCGGGAGAGGGTGGCCGCCTACTATGAGAACGGCCCTTGGGCGGAGGAAGGGATCCCGGAATCTTCAGTTGTCTCGACCTAGATGGCGGCCCTCACCCCCAGCCCCTCTCCCTCAGGGAGAGGGGAGATGCTGCGGCGCTGCTCAGCTTCTGCCGGCAGCCAACCCCTTGAGAACAAGGAAGGTGCCGACTAGGAAGAACAGGCCCATCAAGCCGGCCAGCGGGTTGCCGCCGATGCCGGTGAGCCACTCTGACGCTTTGCCGGTGTATTCGATCCAAGCCAAGTTGTTGACCCAGGTGATGCCCCACACCCAGCCGGCGTGCAGCCCCAGGCTGAGTCCTAGCTTGTTTTGGTTCCACACCTTGGCCTGGGCCAGCAGCAAGCCCATCAGCCATAGCCCCGGAAACTGGGGCCAGGTGGCGAGAATCTCCGCCAGCGGCTTTAAGAAATGGGCCAAAGCAAAGAGAAGGCTGGATCCCCACAGAGCGCTTGTCCAGCCGTAGTCCAAGGCCATCTCCTGCAGCAGCCAACCGCGGAACAACAGCTCTTCCGCCAGCGCCACCGCCAGGCCCACCCCTAACCCCAGCAAGCCATAGCCGAGCAGGGATCCCCCTGCCACCGGCTGCCAGCTCAGCCAGCCCAGGGCACCCTCTAGGCCAAAGAGCAGAAAAAGCCCCCCGACCCCGATCCCCAGGCCCCACAGGATCCCGCCCCGACAGGCCCAACTGCTATCTAGCCCATAGGCAGCAAATCCAGATCCCCACAGCCCCAGCCAGACCAGCAGCAAGGCATACAGGGGCAGCCACAGGTACTCCCGTCGTTCAGGAAGAAGCCAACTCCCCAGCCCGAGCAACGGCAGCCAGGCCAAGAGCGGGATCCCCAAAAACAGCAACAGCCGCAGCGGCAAGGGGAAAGCCTTGAGTTTTGCAATCAGCAGGCCCACCCCAACCGCTCCTGCTTAGCGTTCCGGCTCAATGGAACTGGTCAGGCCATGTTGCCGCAACTGTTCGCAGTAAAACTCCGCGTGCTCCCGCGGCACCACGATCACCACAGCAACACCGTTGTTGTGGGCCTCTAGCATGATCTCGGTGGCTTGCGGCGGCATCATCGCCGGGATCACCTTCACCAGCACCTGCACCACGTACTCCATGGTGTTGACATCGTCGTTGTGCAGCAACACCCGGTACATGGGCATGTGCTTCGGGGTTACAGAAGGCTTGACCAGGGTCTCTGTAGCCACAACGATCCCTCCTTCGGCAGGGTCAACAAGAAGTCTAAGGAACGCAAAACCGCAAAAATGGGGCAAAAGCAGGAAAAACTGTAATGAAATTTTAGCCTTCTCAGCAAGCTCTGTGAAAAGGCCGTGGGGAACCTGGGCGCAGGGGTCAGAGCCGTTAAACCAACCCTAACCCAGCCTTCACCTGCCCACAACCTCAGCTTGGGGGCAAAGGTGCTTGACTAAAAAGGCGATTGGCCTCTGCTGCGGATCCCTTTACATTTGCCTGCGTCCCTGAGGTGGGCCCTATGAGTTCCCTGCGTTCCCGTCGCTTTTTCCTGCAACTGCTTATGTTTGGAGGTGGGGCAGCCGCCCTGGCTGCCTGTGGGGGCACCTCCAGTTCCTCCATTCCCCCCCTGGGAGTGCCTGGATTTCCCCAAGGGGTATTTGCCGGGGATCCCACCGCAGAAGGGGCGGTGCTTTCCACGCGGGTGATCCCGGCCAGTGCAACAGACACGGTTGCGGTGACGTTGCAGGTGGCTGAGAATTCCGAGTTCAACCCCATTTCGCAACAAGTTTCGCTTACTGCTCGCCGTGTGGCGGGCCGCAACTACCGCACTGAGCCAGGCGACTACATTGCTCGTGCCGTCGTCACCGGCTTGAGGCCAGCGCAGCGCTACTTCTACCGGTTTGTCAGCGAGGGGTTTACCAGTCCCGTGGGACAGTTCCGCACCCTGCCGGCTCCTGGAGATGGACGACCCATTCGCTTCTTACACATCAGTTGTGCCAACGAGCCTCCCTTTCCTAATTGTGAACGGCTTTTTGGCACCGGTGAACCCGACCAATCCGCAAGTGAGCGGGATCCCAGGGGTAACCACAGGCAACCTGCGCTTTTTGGAGCTGGCGGTGCCCAACTACAACGTTATTGAAGTGTCCGGCAGCCGCTGCACCATTCAAATCAAAGGCCCCGCCGGCAATGTCTTGACGGATCCCTTAGGGCGAAGGGGGGAACTGAATTTGCCGCAATGAGAAGTCGGCCAGACCGATGCGGGAGCTTCGCCGGATTTCTGGTCAGAATTGAGGGATCCCTGCTCTACTCGGGATCCCTTTTTTTGTAACTCTTTTTCGCGATTTTCAGCATGAGATTCTTAAGATCCTTAACGTGATCTGAATCATTCGGGAGAAACGGATCTGGGTGCTAGAGTGTGGGCGTTGAGGTGGATCCCTGTAGAAAATCTATCTCCGTTTTTCAGTAGGAGGGCAGTCTTATGGCTTCGGTGCGGGGCTGGTTGGTGGCAAGCTTAATAGGAGCGGCCACAGTTATCGGGGGCGCTGCCGCCTGGGCTCAGAGCCGTAGTTTGTGGCTTTTTAATGGACAATCGACCGTAGTTACAGGCTATTTCTACCGAGGTGAAAACATCTGGGCGCAGTGCGACCAGGATTGCTTCGATGTGGATCTGGTGCTTTACGATGCCAGCGGTCAGGTGGTGGCTGCAGACGAACTGTTGGACGATTTCCCCATCGTGCAGGCGCCCTACGAGGGCAACTTTTCTGTCAAGGTGATCATGGCTAGCTGTCTTCACCCCAGTGGTTGTGCTGTGATCGTAGACTCGGACTACAGCTTCTAGAAGGGTGCTGGCTGTCCTCACTTCGCTGCTACTGCTTAGGAACTCAGTCCGTAGCCTAGGTCGTGTTGATCTTATGTTAGGATAGAGAGAATAGTTTATAGAGGAAAGAGGATGAAGTTGGTTTTTTTAGATGAAAACAAATGGCAGAAGATATTGGCTTTTTTACAGACAGAAGAGAGAGTTAACATTGGGAAAGAAGCAAACTGCAAACAGTTTATTGAAGCAGTTCTTTGGATAGCCCGTTCCGGTGCTCCTTGGCGCTACCTCCCAGAAGGATATGGCAAATGGTACACCATCTATCAAAGATTCCACCGGTGGAGTCGTTTTGGAGTGTGGGAACGGATGTTCAAGTATTTTATTGACGACCCTGATTTAGAGCATCTCATTATTGATTCAACCATGGTTCGAGCGCACTCCTGTGCTGCCGGAAAAAAGGGGAGCAAGCTTTGGGGAGAAGCCGAGGCGGATACAGCACCAAGATTCATGTGAGTGTAGATGGGTTGGGAAATCCGCTGGAATTGAGAATAACTGGCGGAGAAAAGAGCGATATTACTCAAGGGGAAGAATTGATAGAGGGCTGGCAGAGAAAGGATACCAAAGTAATTGGGGATAAAGGATATGATGCGGATAAGTTGATTGAGAAGATAGGGGAAGCTCAAGCGGTTATTCCGCCTAAAAGGAATAGAAAGACGCAGCGGCATTATGACAAGCATCTGTATAAAGAGAGGCATTTAATCGAATGCTTTTTTCATAAGTTAAAGCAGTACCGGCATCTATTTTCTCGTTTTGACAAATTGGCCAGAAACTTCTTGAGTTTTCTCTATCTCGTCAGTGCTCTCTTTTGGCTCAAATGAAAGATCAACACAACCTAGGCTGCTTTGTGAGCAGCTTCCTGGACTTTGGCGTGGGTAAACTTG
The DNA here is from genome assembly GCF_054060575.1 of Thermostichus sp. MS-CIW-15. NCBI lineage: Bacteria > Bacillati > Cyanobacteriota > Cyanophyceae > Thermostichales > Thermostichaceae > Thermostichus > Thermostichus sp. MS-CIW-15. Next base: position 52,319 of record NZ_JBSSDI010000003.1, read on the forward strand.
CTCAGGCCGTGGATGGTCTTTTCCCAGTAGAAGGGCTTGGTAAAGAGCTGCCACAGGGCCATGTAAGCTGCCATAGAGTGCAGTTGCCAGTAGATGGGGTTGAGCAGAGCATAGAAAGCCAGATCGTAGTAACCGCGGCGGAAGACCGCGACCAGGTTCAGGTAAATCCCAATGGCGTTGCCCACCAGGAGGTTAAACAAGCCCAGATAAACCAGCCAACTGGGAAATAGGTTTTGCAGCCAATGGGCGCGGGTGAGCAGCCAGTAAATAAACAGCAGCCACATGATGGGGCTGGTGAGAAAGGTAAAGAAGCTGCCCCCGATAAAAAATTGGTAGGCCAGCCAGTTTTTGAGGCCCAGCTTGCGCAAGGAGCGCAGGGGGTTGCGGTTGTGGACCAGCCAAGTTTGCATGTAGCCCTTGATCCAGCGGGAGCGCTGCCGGATCCAGTTTTTGAGGGCACAGTTGGCCTCTTCGTAGGTGGTGGAGTTGATCACCCCTACCGTGTAGCCGTGCTGGCTGGCGCGGATGCCTAGATCGGCGTCTTCGGTAACGTTAAAGGGATCCCACCCCTGCAATTCCCGCAGGCGGTCGGTGCGGAAATGGTTGCTCGTGCCTCCCAGGGGGATGGGCATTTTCAGAGTTTCCAAGCCTGGCAGGAGGTAGTCAAACCAGTAGGAATACTCCAGCGTAAACATGCGGGTGAGGAAGTTCTCGTTGCGGTTGAAGTAATTGAGAGCAGCCTGGACGCAGACCAAGCTGGGATCCCCTTTTTTGAAGGCGATGACTGCTTTTTTGAGTTGGTCGGGGTCGGGGATATCCTCAGCGTCGTAGATGGTGAGGTATTCGCCGCGGGCAAAGGCTAGGCCATAGTTGCAGGCTTTGGGTTTGGTCTTGGGCTTGCTATCTGGCACGATGAGTAGGCGCACGTAGCGGGGGGGCTTGGCGGCCCGAGCGGCTTCGATGGTGGCCTGGTCGTTTTCCTCCAGTAAGATAATCACATCCAAGCGCTCGTGGGGGTAGTCCAGCTTGGAGAGGGAGTTGATGAGAATCGGGATGACTTCTGGCTCTTTGTAGACCGGCACCAGGATGGTGTAGATGGGCAAGGTGCGGTCATCGAGGGCGGCCACTTCTTCATCGGTAATCTGGTGGAAGCGATCGGCGGATCCCACTAGGCTGAGCACGAACTTAAAGAAGATCGAGGCTACATAGAAGAGATTGACCAACAACACCAAAATCGTCAGGGTTGTCCAAGGAGCACTGGCCAACCCCCACAGCAGCAGCACCAGCAGGCCGTAGCCTACCGCAATTTGGGAGGGGGTAAACACCCGCGAGGCCGATTCCTCCGGCAGACGGGTCAGCAGCTTGTACACCGCCTCTTGGCTGAAGCGGGATCCCTGGTCTTGGCTGAGCAGTTGCGTGATATCCTGCTCGGTGCCCAGCACCTTTTCAATCCGCAAGCCTGGCCGCCAGCTGTAGAGCAGCTCATCCACCACCCAGTCCAGGGGGTCATTGACCATCACTGTAAGGGTGTGCTCATCCGTCCAGCTCAAGGGGTAGAAGAGGTGGCGCATCATCACCTCGGGATCAAACTGCCGGCTCAGGCTCTCGTCGCGGTGGAGCAGCCCTGTCCCCATTAGTTCTGAGACAGCGGGGTAGCCCAGCAAATGGGCTAGGATGCTGAGATACTCGGGGGTGGAGAGGTAGCTCAGCCGGGTCAGCACCTGCCCCAGGCTGGAGCCGGTGCGGCGGCGGATCTCCAAAGCCTGCTGCCACTGCTCTAAGGTAAGACGGCTGCCCAGCAGCTCGGCGGCCAGCTTGCGCTCAAGGATGACCGTCAGGATCTGCTTTTCAGTGGCTGGGATCTCCCAGAGTTTTTCTGCTTCCGGGCACAGGTGTTTCACAGACTGCCAAATGGCGGGGAAGCCCGGCTCTTCTGTGGCCACCACAACAGTTTGCGGGTCGAGCCAGCCACAGGGCAAAAAGCGCACCGGCACCAGATCGATAGGCTCAATCAGCCAAGGCAGCTCTGGATCTAGGGAGTGCTTGAGCAGCCAGTCTCTCAGCCTAGGCCGGTCCAGAATCTGGCGACACAAGTTGACAAACTTGCCCGGGTGCATGACTCGCAAGCTCCAAAGAGCCCTAGGCAAGGAGCAACTAGCTGCTTCGCGATACTCCTCAGCCTCAGCCAATTGCTGCCGGGTAAGGTAGCCCGTGCGCAAAAGCGAGGATTTGAGGGACTGGAGCATGGCTGGAAACCCTATTCGCGCAAGTGGGACGGAGTCCTTGCTTGGCTCAAGTCTGGTTTAACCGGAAGTCCTCTGCCAACCCCCCTAGGAAAGGGTGGGCGACTCAGGGCGGCGGGCCAAGCGTTGGTAGACATTCCAGGCCCCTACTGCCAGCAGGAGAGCCAGCACTAGCACCAGCCAGTAGCGGTACTGCCACAACAGGAGCTGCCAACTGAAGCGACCAGGGTAGCGCACTCGATAGCCTGCCGGCGTGAGATCCCAGCTCTGTACTTGGGTGAGATCGGGGGCAGCGGCATAGGCGGTGAGCACGTTTCCCTGTAGCTGGTTGGCCAGGCGGGTGCGCGGATCGGCAAGGCCGCGGCTGAGGCGCTCTGCCAAAGCCGGGTCAGATCCCCACCAGGAAAGCCAAAGGTTCGGCTTACCTTTCAGGAGAAAGTACTGCAAAAGGCCGAGGTTTTCTTGAGGCTGAGCGGCCAAGGCCACCTGCTGGTTGAGGGGATTGATGATTTCAAACTGGGATCCCAGCCGGATGGGGCTATTAAGCTCCACCTGATCTGGCCCAGCCACGATCACCTGCCAGGCAAAGTTCCCCGTCTCCAGGTTGGCTTCCTCTTTGGGCAAAACCTCAAGGGTGGGCAGCAGGGGTCGGGCGGCCAGCCGGCTGAGGGCACCGACCAGGTAGGCGGCAGCCGGCAGCAGTTGGGGATCCCCCAGCCCAACCCGTCCAGATCCCTGCAGCACCGCCGGGATCTCCTGCAGCTCGCCGTTGGGGGCTTGGTAGCCACTCCAGAGAAGGCCAGAGCTATCGGAACGCACTTGCAAGGTCAGCGGGGTCAGGGATCCCTGGCAATTACCGAGGCTGGCGCCATAGTCAAAGCGGAGCTCCAGTTGGTTGAAGCGGCGCAACAGGCGGGTGGGCAGGGTCACAGTTTCGTTGAGCTGGGTGCGCCCGGTTAGGTTGTAGGTGCGCAGCAGAACGCCATTCAAGAACACGTAGCCCGTCAGGCGATCCCCGGCTCGGCCATCCACCGGGTTCATGATCACATCCAGTTGCGCTGCCAGATCCCGTGGGCGCCCCCCCAGTTGAGATAGGTTGAAGTTGAACACCAGCGACTGGCTGCCAAACCCCCGCAGCAGGGGATCCACAATCCCCAGCTCACGGAAGCTGAGGCGGTTGGCCCTGAGAGCCCTCTCCAAATCGGCTACTGCTGCCACCTGGATCCCTCGGCTCACCAGACCTGCCCGCTTCCACTCCTCGTAGAGGGCAAGAATGGACTCGCGGCGGGCGGCTACCCGTAGGCGGGATCCCTCGGGGGTAATTTCATGCTGCAGGTGGGGGGTGAAGTTGGCCGGTTCTAGGGTAACCTGAGCTCCTGCAACCGGGCGGTTGCTCCAGAGAATAGGGGTCTGGGGAAAGAGGTGGGAAAGCAAGCTATAGAGCCAAAGGGCCGCTTCTGCGGCTTCAGGAGTGAGGTTGGCTGGCACCACCAGAGTAAGCTGAGGGTATACCAGGCGCAGAAAGCCAGCCACCGTGGTATCCGGAACGCGGGGCACCAACTCAAAGAAACTGTCCCGCCCCACCGTCAGCAACAGATTGCCGGTGTTGAGATCGGCGCAGATGTCATCGCTGATGCTCAAAAAAGGCTGGACGGAGACAGTAATAAAGCGCTCACCAGGGGGCAGATCTGAGATCGGCACCCGCACCACCGGCTCCTGCCGCAAATCTCGCACCAGAAAGATCCCGGCCAGCTCGTCGTTAATGAGCACCCGCACGGTGGAAGTCGGCTTCAGCACCGGTGAGGGCTCCAGCCGCAACTGCACAAAGCTGGCCTCGGGGTCAAGGCCGTTGAGGGGGGCAGGGACAGTAACATCCAGGCGCGGGTTAGCTCCTTGCAGCAGCACCGACCGCTCGTAGCCTAGCCTTTGGAAAGAAAGGAGCTCTGCCTGTACTGCCTCTACCGGCACGCAGCACAGCAAACTGGCAACGAGCAGCGCCCATTGTTTTCTCTTCTGGCTCACCCTTTTCCTTGTTTGTTTGGATCCCTAGACATGCACAGACAAAGCCTAGCGCTAAGGTGGGAGCAGCCGTCCAGGCTTCAGAAGTTATTAGCCGGCCACAAGAGAGCCCTTCTGTCTTGGGCCTACCCTATGTGCGAGCGTAGTCGTCCTCGAAGCGTACAATATCGTCCTCTCCCAAATATTCCCCGTTTTGCACCTCGATGACGACCAAAGGGGTAGTGCCAGGGTTTTCCAGGCGGTGCTTGGTGCAGGGGGGAATGTAGGTGGATTCGTTGGAGCTCAGCAGCATCACCTCTTCTCCACGGGTAACCTTCGCTGTGCCCCTGACCACGATCCAGTGCTCGCTGCGGTGGTAGTGCATCTGCAGGCTGAGGCGATGGCCGGGCTTGACCTCGATGCGCTTGATCTTATACATCGGGCCTTCATCCAAGACGCAGAAGGAGCCCCAGGGGCGGGTCTCAGCCTGGGAGGGCAAAAGCTCCAGCGCCGGAATTGCCGCGTCGTTCATGTCCCGCGCAGACTGTAGCATTGAGGTCACACCCTGTTCCCGTTCAAAGACCTTCCTATCTTCACCTGCAGCCCAGCAACTTTTCATCGACCATTTTGCTGAACCCAATACGCCAAAATGCGTAGAAGAAACGCCTCGAAAATACGGCTCTGCAGGGATCCCCAAAAACACCCACCCATCACCCAATGGTTTTTCTGAAGCTTGTTGGCATCCAGTCGCTTTTGGGATTCTCTAGAGGATCCAAGTCTCCCAGCTCAATTGTTAAGTTTAGTAGTTGAATTTGTTTACGAAGCATCTATGTTTGCAACTCAGCTTAAAGCCTTCTGGAGGCTCTTTGCGCCCATCGGGATCCCGTTGCTGCTCCTAGCTGGCCTTTTGTGGGGGCTCAAGGAAGGCTGGGGCTGGGTAAGCCTGGAGATGCAGTTTCTTGGCTACAAGGGATCCGTAGCCGCCCTGGGGCCGGATCCGCGCCTGCCCATTGTCGGCACCACTTTCCCCCCCTCCCTGGTGCTGGCCACGGCCATTTTGGGGCGATCGCCGCTGTTGCTGCAGGCCATTTTGGGAGCCCTGTTGTTGGGCTGGATGGGGCAACAGTTGCGCCGTCTGCCCGCCGGCCTGGGGTGGCGCTGGCTGTGGGGCTTGTTGCTGCTACTGCAGCCGGCTTTGATCCTGATGCTGCTGCGTAGCCCCACCTGGACAGCTACCTCGCTTTTGCTGGGGGTGAACATGGCCTTGTTGTTTCCCCTGGCCGATGAGAAACAAGCAGTGGAGAAGGATGAGCTGCCCGTTACGCTGCGGCTGCTGCTCATTGGCCTGACCTTGGGGCCTCTGATGGTGCTGCGCTGGGAAAGTAGCTGGCTGCTGCCCTGGCTGGCGATAGCACTGCTATTGGCTTTTCGCCGCGAATCCTGGGGCTTTCGCTGGACTTCGCTTTTGGTGGCAGGCTTTGTCAGTCTGGCCTTGATCCTGAGCTGGCTGTACGTCAACTGGCTGTCGGTAGGGGATCCCTGGGCTTTCACCTACCAGGTGGGCAGCGGTCTGCGGCTGCCGCAATTGCGGGAAGACTTGCAGCAGGCGGGTGGCTGGCGGGGGGTGCTGGAGGCTGGGAAATGGCTGGCGGTGCTGGCTCCTGCCTATTTGCTGTTGGGGATGGGATCCCTGTTGGGTCACGGTTTGGGCCGTCGCGTCTGGATCTTGATCTGGGGGATGCCGCTGGTGATCCTCTTAGCTTCTCTGGGGCAAGGGCTGTTTCTGCCAGAGCTATGCCGTTTTGCTGTTTTCTGGGTACCCTTGCCTCTTGGGATGAGCGCCTACCTCGCTCGTGGAGCTGGTTCCCGTTGGGCTAAGTGCCTGTTGATCACCGCTCTCTTGGGGCTGAACTGCCTCACTGCCGGTTATGGGGTGAGCCAAGAGCCGGGTTTCCTCATGCCCCTGGTGGCTGAGGAGCGGGATCTCTGGGAGCGGCTGGTGGCAGGGGTAGTGCCCCTTAGTGGCGAGTTGGAAGCTGCCCAAAACCTGTATGGAGTAACCTCTGCTGGGCAAGCCCTAGAAGACTGGCGGAGGCTGCGGCAGGAAAAGCGCCAGGTTGGGCAGTATCTCTATCGCCACCTGTTGCCCGGACAAAAAGTGCTGGTGGACGACGACATCCACTTTGAGGCTATCTTTTGGGCAAGGGATCCCCGCTCTTTCCTTACTCCTCACCAGTACGAGTTTGCCCTGGCCCTTCAGCATCCCCAGGAAAGGGTGGACTACCTCTTGGTAGCGGGGCTGGCGGATCCCTTGCGGAGCGCCGATCGCATCCTGCAATTTTGGCCTGAGCTCAATTTTGAGGGGCTGCCGGGCTTCAGGGAGGTTTATAGCTCCCCCAAAGTGCGGCTGTGGGCCCGCCAGCTAGAGCTTGAGGAGGAGAAGGGATGAGCTGGGGACGACAATGGCCGAGGCGACAGGTGCTGCAGATGGGCGGAGCGCTGCTAGCTGCCTATGGAGTTGCCGGCTGTGGTCAAGGCTCCGAAAACGTTGCCCCTGGGAACCTGAACTTGTCAAAGCTGCTGGCCCGCTGGGAAGTGGGCATCGGGGCAGATCCCGGTCGCTTTCTCTGGGAGATTGAGTCGGATCCTCAGGTGGCGGCGGTGGCGCAGGGGTGGGATCCCCATTTCCTGAGTGGCTGGCTCAACAGCTTTGATCACCGCCAGGGGGATCTCTCCTTCTGGCGCAACTGGCACCAGGCCGGGCTTCTGCGGCAGTGGTTTGAGCGGGGCTATACCCTCCACATCATCACCTGGGAAGACGACACCCACCGCCCCTGCGGCGATTACCACATCTCCAAGCAGTTTGTCCAGGATGTAGCCGAATTGGCCGGCTATATCGCTCAAGCCAACCCCCAAGGCCGCCCTACCTATTGGAGCCTGGCCACGGAGTTTTCCTATTGGCGGATCCCTGCCGATACCTACAACGCCGACACTGCCCCCTACTACCAGGCTCTCATGCGCAACGTCCTAAGAGCTCGCCAGGCCATCAAGGAGCGTTTGCCAGAGGCCGAAGTGGCCCTCTGTTGGGGCGGGTGGATTGCCACCTTTGACGATCCCCAGCGCGGGTCGGGGCGCAGCATGGTGGAGCCCTTTGCCGAGACCCTGAGCCGGATGGACGGGATCGCCTTCCAGTCGATGCGCCAGCGGCGGCCAGGGGAGTTTAACCCAGAGCTGAACGGGCCGGATCCGGGCAACCCGGAGCAGATCCGTCTCTGCTGCCGCCTCTTTGCCCCCATCCACCGCAACTTGATGCTGGCCCACTACGAGCCCTCGATTAAGGACAAACATCCCAACGGCGGTCGGGCCGACACGGTCCAGGTGGACTTTGCCATCATGAGCCGGCGGGAGTGGCTGCAGGAGGTGTCGCAACTGGGGCTGCGGCGCATGTCTCTCATGCACTACGGCCTCTACAAGGGGGATCCCTATGGGGCGCTGACAGCAGCGCGGCAATTCCGGGCCCGGGTAGGTTTGCCGGCTGTTGCCAGGAGGGTGTAGCCGTGGAGACGAGGACCCAAAACGGCCTTTGGCAGATACAATCCCCCTTGGCGGCGCTGTTGTTGGGGATCCCCAGATGAAGCCTTTTGCCATAGCAAGAAGCTGGCTGCTGGGCCTAAGCCTTGTCTTGGGTCTGGAGCTGCCAGCCTGGGCAGGCTGTGGCTTTCCTCGCGGAGAAGGGAAGACGTTTTTCTCGCTGCAGCCTGAGGTGTACCAACCCCGCACCCGCTTTGACCAGGGAGGACGCCTGCAGCAGGCCCTTTCCGAGTACGGCGAGACCCGCCTTAACCTGTTTGGCGAAACTGGCCTCAGCGATCGCCTCACTCTCAACCTCAACACCAGCTATGTTTTTTTGGAAAATCGCTTTGCTAGCGGCGACCAGCTTGTAACCCAGCGCAACCAGGGCCTGCGGGATCTGGAACTGGGCCTGCGCCATACTTGGGGGAACGGGGATCCCTTTTTCTCAGCTCAGTTGACGGCCCTCATCCCGCCTGGATACGCCACCGAAAATACCCCCCTGCCCTTGGGGTACGGAGTCTTTGGCTACGACTTCAGCTTAGGAGCGGCAGCCAATGTCGAGCTGGGATCCCTGCCCGCCTTTTTCGACTCTTGTCTTACGTTCCGGGACTACCTGGGCTATCCCGGCGATCGCCTCAAGGCCAACTTAACCCTTGGGGCTGATTTGACTCCTGAGCTGCAGGCCATCCTGGCTTTGGATGGAGATTTCACCCTGGGCAACGGTGCGCCTTTGTTGTTCGGGGATTTGGCCGTTCAGGATCCCAACTACGACAGCCTCAAGCTCTCCGGCCAGCTCAACTGGCGACTAGAGGGAGGGTTAACGCTGGGCCTAGGAGGGTTTCAATTCTTGACTGGTCGCAACACCAATGCCGGCGGCGGCTTCACCGGCTATGTGTGGCTGAGTTACTAAAACCCAACAAAATGTTGCGGGATATCCGCCTCGGTAACAGGGATCCGCAGCGCCAGATCTAGGATGAGTCTTGGCAGCTGTTGGCCAGGAGAACGGATCCCATGCCTCGCTTTGAAAACATCATTGCCGCCATCGACGGCAGCGGCCCCACCGAGCAAATGGTGCATACCCTTCTGTCTCTGCCGGCCTTTGCCCAGTGCCACGTGACATTGCTGCATGCGGTGCCTTCCCAGACCTCTGCCGAGGAGATGCGAGCTGCCTGGCAAAAGGGGCAGGAGCTGCTGGCCAAAACCCTGCAGAGTTTTCCCGCCCAGCCCGGCGTCAAAATCACCACCCAACTGGTGGAAGGGGATCCCAAGGTGGTGGTGCTGCAGGTGGCCGAGTCCCTGCCCGATCCCCTGATTGTCATGGGATCGCGGGGGCGCAACCGCATCATGGCCATTTTGCAGAACTCGGTGAGCCAATACGTGTTCCAGCTCGCCTCCTGCCCCATGCTGCTGGTCAAAGACGACGCCTACGTCAAATACCCCAGCCACGTCATGGTGGCCCTCAACAACTCCCCCGCCGCCCAGGCCGCCTTTGCCACGGCCCTGGATCTGGTTGCCGGCATCCCAGGGGCCCAGATCTTTTTGGCCTCGGTGCAACTGGATGCCGATGCCCAAGGCCGGGACGAGGCTTTGGATAAGGCCATTGCCACCCTCAAAAGCCGCCAAATCCCCCACCGAGTGTTAACTGCCGTCGGCGATCCCGGCGCCGAGATCGTGCGCCTGGCGGAAGAGAGCAAGGCCGACCTGCTGGTGATGGGATCCCCAGATCGCCGGCCCAGCATTGCCCGCAGCATCCCCGATTTGGATCGCCTGCTGGGGCGCTCCATCTCCGACTATGTGCGGGTGCACATCGGCTGCCCCGTGCTGATGGTGCGGTCTGCTCAAGACTAGAGACTGGTCACTCCCTAAGGCAGGATAGAACGGCGCTCCGTCACGCGGTCGCTTTGCTGCTGGCGATCCGGGCTGACGGCCCAAGCCTCGAAGATGAGCTCAGGGACGCCAGGGGGGATGGTCATGCGGGTGAGGGCTTGCCACCGCCCCTGCTCGTCGCGGGAGAAGTCCAACAACCACCGGGGGCCATCCACCAAAGAGCGGGTGTGACCGTGCTTGACCCAAAACTTAATCCACAAAGGAGGCTGAGCGGTGGAGCTACTGGCAGAATTGACGGAAGCCGGCAAACGCAGCACTACATCGAAGTTGTCACCTGCCCGCAGTTGCTCAGGCACCACCAGTTGCGGCGCCGGGCAAGCTCCCGGCACCTGCGGGGAAAGAGGCGAGGTTCCCGGACTGGCGGCGGCGAGCGGTGGCGGCGGAACCGCCTCCTCGCGAGGTGGCTCAGGTTGGGGTGGTGGAGAAGAGGATGAGATGGGCACTGGCCCAACCTCAGGTTGGGCGGCAGGTTCGGGCGCGGTGTCTGCTAGGGAGGCTGGGAGCTCTTCTGGCTGAAGCGGGCCCAAAACTTCTCCAGCCTCCTCTTTTTCCGCAGGGGCGCTGCGCTGCGAGATGCGCAACAACTTCTGCAGGGTGCGTTCGGGGGACAGCAAGGGTGAGGGCGGGGAAGAACTGCCGGCTGCGGCTGGCGTTTCTTCTTGCCGCTGCTGACCGGCAGGGATCCCTGGGGAGGGTGGGAGGACTTCCCCCTGGCCGCGACAGCGAACGGAAAAGGAGATCTGCAGCGGCTCTGGATCCGACCAGGAAGAGGGAGTGAGGCGCAGTTCCCCCCGCAGCGGACGGCTCCAGGTATGGCTCGGCAGGGTGATGGGAATGCTGAACACTGCCGTCCGGGCTTCAGTCGGAAATTGAATCAGCCGTTGCCCCTCGAAAACCGGGCTCTGCTCCCCTTCATCTTCTTGCCAAACTCGTACCCGCAGCTCGCCACTACAGCCAATCCGCCCCGTCACCACCAGCACTTCCCCCGGAGATCCCTCCAATTCGCTGTGCATCAGGGAAAACAGCTCTGGCGGGATGGCAACCTCTTTTTTCTGAGCCAGCTCAGGAGGTTCAGACGCGACTTCTTGGGCCGCCGGGGATAGTGCCTGTTTCCGCTGCACCGGGGCGGGCACAACCTGGAAGCGCAGGCAATTGTTCAGCTCCGCCTCGCCAAATAACTCGGCGATCAAATCGGCATCTCGGCAGTGCAACTCCCAAAAACCAGGGGCGAGGTGGGTGGCCGGCAGGATGACGCCGATCCCCTCCTCGTTGGTGCGAACAGAACGGGTTTGCATGAGCGAGGCGGCTGTCTTGGGGTTGGCTACCGCTGGGGATCCGCTATTTTCGGTCGGCAGAGGGCGCTGGCGGACTTCCACTGTGATGGTGAAGTGGGGCTGGGGAGAACGGGCAACGATGGTGTAGGTGTCCTCTTCCAGAATGGCTCCCTCGGCTGGTACCGGCTGCCAGTCTTCTCGGCCGTTGCGCCGCACCCAAAAACTCAACATCGCTCCCTCACCTCTGGGACACCAAATACTTCACCAGGTCAGCTTGCAAGAGGGTTTGCTGCTGCCCCGTGGGCAAGTGCTTGAGCTGCACCTCCCCGGCCGCAGCTTCCGCATCCCCCAGCGCGACAGCCCAGGTCGCACCGCTGCGGCTGGCCCGCTTGAACTGCTTGCTGAAAGCGCTGCCGCTCAGATCCAGCTCGGTGCAGAAGCCGGCTTGGCGCAGAGCTTGGGCAATCTGAAGGGATTGGGCCTCCGCTTTGGCGCCGCGGGAGATCACGTAAACCTCGACCGATGTTGGCGGAATCTCCTGTTGTTTCTTCTGCAGCAGCAAAACCAGCCGCTCCAGGCCGATGGCCCAGCCCACCGCCGGGGTGGGAGGCCCGCCCAGCTCCTCCACCAGACCGTCGTAGCGGCCACCCCCACAGACGGTGCTCTGGGATCCCAGCTCCGGCGAGACGATCTCAAAGGCGGTGTGGGTGTAGTAGTCCAGGCCGCGCACCAGGTAGGGATCCAGCTCATAGGGAATGTCTAGGGCTTGGAGATGGGCCTGCACTTGCTCGAAGAAGGCCCGCGAGTCAGCACTGAGGTAATCGGGCAGCTTGGGCCCTTGTTCAGCAATGGTGCGGGTATGGGGATCCTTGCTGTCGAGGATGCGCAACGGGTTGCGGACAAGGCGCTCCTGGGAGTCCGGATCCAGCTCTTCCTTCAAAGGGGTAAGGTAGTCCACCAGGGCTTGGCGATAGGCCCGCCGATCCTGCGGATCCCCGAGGGAGTTGAGCCGCAAGGTGAGGTTTTCCGCCCCCACTGCCCGCAGCAGATCCCAGGCCAAGGCGATGACCTCGGCATCGGCGCGGGGATCGCGGCTGCCCAGCAGCTCCACCCCCAACTGGTGGAATTGGCGCTGCCGCCCCGCCTGGGGACGCTCATAGCGAAACATCGGCCCACAGTACCAGAGGCGCTGCACATCGCCGGCCACCTGCAACCCATGCTGGATGTAGGCCCGCACCACGCCGGCGGTGTTCTCGGGGCGCAGGCTCACCTCCTGCTCGCCGCGGGTGCTAAAGGAGTACATCTCCTTGCCCACCACGTCGGTGGCGCTGCCAATGCTGCGGGCAAAGAGTTCTGTCAGCTCCAGAATCGGGGTGCGGATCTCCTGGTAGTTGGCTCGCCCCAAGATCTCGCGGGCGCTGGCTTCCACCTGCTGCCAAAGCCGTACCTCCTGCGGCAGGATATCTCGGGTGCCGCGCACCGCCTGGATCATCTCCATGCCTGTTCTCCCCCGCCCAGAACCACGGCTTGCTGCGCCAATGGTCGGCGTCAGTTTTTTCCTATCAACTCAATTATCGATTATCGGCTATCGGCAGCCGCGTTCCCCATTGCCGACGGGGCAAGCTGAGCCTGAGCTAAACCCCAACAGGAGTAGGTGGCGGCCACTTGGCTGCTGGCAGCCACAGCGGCGGTGGTGGAGCGCAAAATGGTGGTGCCCAGGGAAACCGGCACTCCGCCATGGGCTTCCGCCTGACGGCGCTCGGCCTCCGTCCAGCCGCCTTCTGGGCCGATGGCCACCGCCAAGACGGGATCCCTCTCCGAGAGCCTCAGCTTCGGCAGGGCTTGCAGCAGGAGGGGAGCGTTCTCCCGCGCCACAGCAATGCCCCACCAATCGGCTTTGAGCTCGGCCAGCCAACTTGTCCAAGGGGTAGGGGGATCAACCTGGGGCCAGCGCAGCCGCTCACATTGTTCGGCGGCCTCCTGCACAATTTTCTGCCAGCGTTCCCGCCGGCCCCATCCCGGCTCCACCACGGTGCGCTCCGTCAGCAGAGGGGTAATGCGCGCCGCTCCCAGCTCGGTGACCTGGCGAAACACCTCGTCAAACCCCGGCCCCTTGACCACTGCCAAGCCCAGATGCAAATAAACGGGCAGCTCCCGCGGCAGCGCCTCCACCTCGCCCATAACCTGGGATCCCTGCGGCTGCCAATGGGCCAGCCACAGCTTGCCGGAGCCATCCAAAACCAAGAACGGATCCCCCGGCTTGAGGCGGCGCACCCGCTGCAAGTAGTGCTCTTGCGGGCCGGTTAAACGGAGAACACCGCCGGCATCCCGTTGAGCCGGGTCGATGGCCAGGCGGGGCAGAGAACTCAGGTCATGCGTGCGTTCAGACAGCACCATTCTCCCCGTCGCCAGAGGGCTGCCACCGCCCATTCGTTGGCCTCCAACATCTCCGCCACCAACTTGGCCTGCTCGAGGAGGATACCGCTGAGGATCAGCCACCCCCCCTTTTTCACCACCAGGCCAAACTCTGGGATCATATCCAGGATCACGTCCGTCAGAATGTTGCACACCAGCCCGTCCACCATCTCGGGAATGTTCTCCAGGCTCCCCTGGGCCACCACAATGCGATCGGTGAGGCCGTTGAGGTCGCGGTTGTGGAGCGTGGCCTGCACCGCCAGCGGGTCGATGTCCACCGCAAACACCCGCTTTGCCCCCAAAAGAGCCGCCGCCACCGACAAAATGCCCGATCCACAGCCCACATCGGCCACTGTTACCCCCTCTGTGCCCGCCCCCAGGCGCATCTCCAAAGCCTCCAGGCAGAGCTGGGTGGTGGGGTGCGTGCCCGTGCCAAAGGCCATGCCCGGATCCAGCCGCAACAGGAGACGACCGGGATGGGGGGGGGGATCCAGCCAGGCCGGACAGATGAGCAGCTTGTCCCCAACTGGCTCGGGCTGCCAGTGCTGCTTCCAACTGTTGCTCCAATCCTCCGCTTCTATGCGTTCCCAGCGCAGTTTGGGGATGGGCTGGCCAGCCACAAGGGCGTCTTGCCGCAGGCGCAGCGCCAGAGCGGCCAAATCCAAAAGGGTGGCGCGGAACCAGGGCAAATAGGCGTGAATGCTGATTCGATCTTCGCCATGAGCCTGGCTGGCCATGCCCTGACAGCCAAAGCTCTCCAGCCGCCAAAAGATCTGATCCTCCTGGGCAGGGGAAGCGATGATGTTGAGAGCCCACCAGGCCCCACCGGGATCCGGCGCTTGGGCAGGCGAGAGCAGGCTGGGGTCGGCAACGGTTGTGCTCACGGGGATCCCTTCAACAAACCTAAGGAAAACCGAAGTTTTGGCTAACAGAATAGCGCTCCAAGTTGCCAGCAGGCTAGCACTTAATCCAGCACTCTATATCAAAAATTGCAGTTCTCCCCTCAATTCATAGTTTAGGCTTTAAGAGCCTGCCCCACTGTTCCTGGTTGGTCTGGGATTTGAAGGCGCACACCCGTCGGCTTGGCAGCGACGCAGGGATGGACTTCCCCCCAATTGGGGGATGGCCCTCAGCGGTTCCTTGGATGCCCAGCTCGGCCTTGTGAGATAGATTAAATCCAAAAGCATTGAACAAGAATTGGGTACAGCGTTGACGTGCTTTCCAGCCTCAGTGATTTTACTGATAGATGAGGTTTGGCCGGGGCATGCTGAGTAACGATGGAGAGGAAGCAATGCAGGCGGCAAAGTCGATGTCAACCGAGCAGTCAGCGCAGCAGCCGAAGGTGGCTCCTCTTGCCAGAGGGGAAAGGGCTGGCCACGAGGATCCCCAGCCGCTCGCAGTCAGCACTCGCAAGCACTCCGTCCCGCTGGCGCGAACGGCTCTCATGCAGCGCTTTAACCGCAGCTTTCCGCCTTTTTATAGCCAGTTCGTCAGCAGCGAGGTGCAGGCTCAAAATCTGCGCTTGGCCTATGCCCTCTACCAAACCCGCAAGGCCGTGGTACAGATGCGGGACGAGCGCAGCAAGACGGTGGTTTGTCTGGCCTATCGCAACCGCCCTTCTCTGCTCAGCGACCTGTTTGGGGTGCTCACCGCTTTCAATCTCTCGGTGCACGGCATCCACCTTTACGGGCAGATCTACTCACCGCACTTGGTGTTTATCCGCGTCACCGTCTCGCGCGATGGCCACAGCCTTTCTGCCCAGACCAAGCTCAACCTAGAACGGGCTATTCACGAGTGCTTGGCGGGGGTGTTTCCCGTTCACGAAACCTTGGCGCTGGAGTTTGATCTCAAGGCCGGCTTGAAAGACACCCAGGTTTCTTTTTATTTTGACCCGGTGTTTCATCTGCCCACGCTGTTGGTGGATGTGGACAACCAGCCGGGCGTGTTTTACCGGGTGATGACCGCTCTGGCGCAGGAGGAGTTGACCGTTGTTCACCTCAATCTGATGCTCCGCCGCAAGCAGACGCGCTTCATTTTCTACTTGCTGGGGCCGGATGCAACTCCAACCCTGCCGGAGTTCCTAGGGCAAAAATTGGCGTTGAGCATCCAGCAGCGGCTGCAAGGGGATCCCGTCTAATCGGCACTAGATCTGCATAGGACTGGGGGGCAAATCGAAAAGGACGGTGCTCAGGTAGCGCTCGGCCCAGGCGGGGCCAAAAGCTTTTTCCAAAACGCGGCGGGTGCGGTCGTTTTGCTGTTGTTGGCTGCAGTAGCGCTGCTGCCCTTGGTAGTGGGCCAGGATCTGGACAGGATCTGTCTGCGGGGGGATCTGTTGCGCCAGCCGGCAGTGGATTTCCAGGTAACGGCAGGCAAAATACAAAAAGCGGTCGGCTTCCGCCTCATCGCCGGGCCGGATGAACAGGCAGTAGGGAGAAAAAATCGTCCCCCACGGCGGCAACTGGCGCCGGTTTTGGAAAGGGGCGAGATGAGCTCCCAAGGCTTCCAGCTCTTGAATGTAGGGATCCGGCAAAGTGGGGGTGACCGGCGAGAGATCGACGATGGCAGCGCTCACCTGGCCGCGGCCGGCCACAATGTCACAGCCAAACAGCGGCAGCGGGTACTGCGGCTGCGGAAACATGACGCAGTGGAGGATATCCAGGCTTTGCCCGGCCTGGGCCAGCTCCAGGTGCAGCTTGCGAAAGGGATCCCCTTGGTAGCAGCGGTTTTCGATCTGCAGTTTCTCGCCTTCCAGGCGGCCCTCCACATAGCCCAGCTCCGCCGGCAGGGCATAGGGAGCCAGGCTGAGGTGGGATCCCCAAATGCTCAGAATCGCCTCCGAAAGGCGCTGGATGAGGGGATGCAGTTGCGCTTGCAGAGCAGGGGCGGTGAACATGGGAGCCAAGAAGACCGGTTAAGCGACAAGTCCTCGAAAGCCCTGCCGGGCCAATCCGCAAAGGTGCCCTCCTGAGATCCAGGTTTCAGGAAGCTGAGGTGGGACTTAATAAAGCGAGGGATCCCAGCCAGTCCAGGGCTGCCGGGGGCTTTGGCGGAGGTGGAGAGGGCCGGATGCTGACCCTAGCGGGCGTTGGCAGCGTTGAGCGCCATTGGATTGATCGAGGACGGAAGGGGTGGGATTCGAACCCACGGTGACCTTGCGGCCACAACGCTTTTCGAGAGCGTCACAATCAACCACTCTGTCACCCTTCCAGTCTGCATAGGGCTTTACCATCTTAGCGGCAAACGGGCTATCCTGCCCGGATCCCCTCTCGTGGAATGGGGCAGATGCAAGCTGGCCAAGCACCCCAGGGCCAAAGCCCTTGGGGGGTACGGCCCGACCAGCCGGAAATGGCGGGGCAAATGAGATCATAGAGGTATGGCTGCCCTTTCCATTCACCACTTTCGCCAGGCCAAACAGGCGGGTCAACCGTTGGTGGCCCTCACGGCTGCTGACTACGCCACAGCGCAGATCTTGGATCGGGCCGGGATCGACTTGATCTTAGTAGGCGACAGCCTGGCCATGACCAGCTTGGGGCACAGCAGCACCTTGCCCCTGACTCTGGAACAGATGATCCACCACGCCCAGGCAGTGCGCCGCGGCGTAGAACGAGCCTTTTTGGTGGCCGACTTGCCTTTCTTGAGCTACCAAGTCTGCAAAGAGCAGGCCCTCCTCTCGGCAGGACGTCTGATGAAGGAGGCAGGGGTGAATGGGGTGAAGCTGGAGGGGGGCTACCAAGACATGGTGGAAACAGTGGCCTTTCTGGTCCAGCGAGGGATCCCGGTCTTGGGCCACATCGGCCTCACCCCACAGGCCAAACATCAACTGGGGGGGTATCGCCAGCAGGGGAAAACCCCCTCGGAGGCGGAGCGGCTGCGCCAGGAAGCCCTGAGCCTAGAGCGAGCAGGAGCCTTTGCCCTGGTTTTGGAACACATGCCGGCGGAATTGGCTGCCCAGATCACCCAGCAAGTCGGGATCCCGACTCTGGGGATTGGGGCTGGCCCGGCCTGCGACGGCCAAATTCTCGTCACCCACGACCTGCTCGGCCTCAGCGAGCGGATCCCGCCCTTCGCCAAAGCCTACGCCAACCTGCGAGAGGTGATCCGAGAAGCGGTGGAAGCCTTTGTCGGCGATGTTCATCAGAGACTGTTTCCCCCCACTTAGGGGATCCCCTGGGAAACTCGCAAGTATCACCTTCTGGCAGCTCAGTTGTTGGTTACTGCGCTCCCCTGGCGAGGATCTCCAGAAATTGGAAGCCAGTCGGGGCAGCCGATTGCCGCCTCTGTCAGAGCTTGCTGAGGATGGACAGCGCACTTGAGGTGGGGATCGCCGCTGTAAAACCTGCACTTGTGGCAGGGGATGCGGTGCATCTGTTGAGCTTGATGCAAGAAGTCCGCGACTGCTCTGGCCACCGTCCACAACGGCAAGAGTAGCAATAGCCACGCGATGGCCCCGCTCAGAGGAGGCGGAAGAGAGCTCATACAGGACACCAGCAATACAGAAGGATAGCTTGCTAGCCCCGTACTTTAGTGCGGAGCGGAAAAGCCCGTAAGCAGCTTTAGTTACTTGCCAATAGTGTAGACGAGGCGTACCGTTCCCAGGCGAGCCTCTAATCACGGTGAAAAACCCGACCGGTGGCAAGCGTCTGCGAGATGCCAACCTCTCGGCCAACCTGCAAGGACTCCGTCC
Organism: Thermostichus sp. MS-CIW-15; assembly: GCF_054060575.1. Lineage (NCBI taxonomy): Bacteria > Bacillati > Cyanobacteriota > Cyanophyceae > Thermostichales > Thermostichaceae > Thermostichus > Thermostichus sp. MS-CIW-15. The sequence goes on from NZ_JBSSDI010000003.1 coordinate 70,393, forward strand.
CGCTGACGCGATCAGACAAGTAAGCAGAACCTTGGGGCTTTGACTGAAAGAACTGTCTAGAGGCGGTTTGGCAACGCCTTTACAAGTTCGTTTTTGAACTGCGTAAGAATCCCCCCCCTTAGTCGGGGAAGTGTCAAGACGGGGTCAGGCTCGGCTGTATAACGTCCCCCAGAGAGGGAAAAGTTGGCAGTGAGAGATCCCACGCTGAAACTCCAATCTAATGGATTTTGGAAGGGGAGCGCAGGGTGTGCCAGGGTGGAGATACAGGCGATAATAGCTTCAGCAACGTGCCCTAGTGGGATCCTCTGCGATGGAAGCCTTCTTCGAGTTCCTTTGGTCTGCCTCGGCCGTTTTGCTGGTGATACTGGTGTTGTTGCATAGCCCCAAAGGGGATGGGCTGGCGGGCATTGGCGGCCAGGCCCAATTGTTCTCCAGCTCCAAAAGTGCCGAGCAGAACCTCAACCGCATCACCTGGACGGTGGCCACCCTCTTCCTCTCCATCAGCGTGGTGTTGGGGGCAGGCTGGCTCTCGGCAGCCACAGGCCCCTAGGGATCCCTGTCATCGTGGCGGTCATCTACTTGCACGGATTCGGCTCTGGGCCTCAATCGGCTAAGGCTACTTTTTTCCGGCAGCGGCTGCAGCAGCTTGGGATCCCTCTGCAGGTGCCCGATCTCAACCAGGGCAACTTTGCCCAGCTTACCTTGACCCGCCAGATCCGGCAGGTTTCTGAGCAGTTGGCGCAAATGGGCCATCCTCCCGTTACCCTTATTGGTTCGAGCTTGGGGGGACTGGTGGCCGCCTGGGTGGCCGAGCAGCAACCCTGCGTGCAGCGTCTGGTGCTCTTGGCACCGGCCTTTGGCTTTCTGGGCCATTGGCTGCCGCGGCTGGGGACGGAAGCGGTGGAAAGCTGGCAACGCACCGGCCAAATGCCAGTATTTCACTACGGAGAAGGCCGTCCGCTGCCGTTGGAGTACGGTTTTGTCACCGATGCCCAACGCTACCCGGATGGGGCGTTGCGCCGGCCTGTGCCCACCCTGATTGTGCATGGGATCCGGGACGAGATCATTCCCATCCAGTCCAGCCGTGACTACGTGGCCCGTCGCCCCTGGGCGCAACTGGTATCTGTAGAGAGCGACCACGCCCTCACCGACGTGTTGGATCCCATCTGGCAGGTTGCCAGCCGCTTTTGTGGCTGGGGGATGGCGACAGAGCAGCCTTGCTGGTGAGGGGATCCCTGTCCCGCGCTTGCCCAACGGTCTATGCCGCCCAAAATGCTCCGCGCCGCTGACGCGACTGCCGGCCTGCTTTTGGATATGGACGGGGTGATCGTGGATTCGGAGCCGATCCACGCCCGCGCCGGGACTATCGCCCTGCAGCGCTGTCAGATCTCTCTGGATCTGGCCCCCATCTCCCTGCAGTTTAAGGGGCGCACCGACCGGGACATGTTCGAGTATCTTGTGGAACACCTGACGGACACCCCGCCTGCGGAACGATCCCTGCTGGTGCAGCGTTTGATCGAGGAAAAGGCCAAGGCTTTTGGCGAGCTGCTGGGGGAGGTGCCGCTGGTGCCGGGGGTGCTGGAGTTTTTGGCGGCCAGCCGCCGCCGCTTCTCAGCCCTGGCCCTCACCACCTCAGCCACCCGTCGGGATCAAGAGCAGATCTTTCAGCGCTTTAACCTGGGCCGCTGGTTCGACGCCGTGGTTACTGCCGAAGATATCCGGCGGGCCAAGCCCGACCCCGAGCCCTACTTGAAAACGGCTGCCAAGGTGGGCTTGGATCCCAGTCTGTGTTTGGTGGTCGAAGACTCCACCCACGGGATCCGCGCCGCCAAGAGGGCCGGCTGTTGGGCGGTTGGCCTGACCACTGCTTTCACCGCCGAGGAACTGCGCCGGGCGGGGGCCGATGCCGTGGTGGACAGCTTTGCCGAGCTGGCAGCACTTCTAGACCTGGGGGGTAAGGGGAAACAGCTCTAGCTCATCACCATGCCGCCGTCGATGGCGAAGACCTGCCCGGTGATGTAGGCTGCCGCCGGGTCGGCCGCCAAAAAGCGCACCAGCCCCGCCACCTCTGCCGGGGATCCCAGTCGCCCCAGGGGGATCTGGGCCAGGATGGGGCCGGGATCCAGCTTCTCGGTCATCTGGGTGGTGATAAAGCCGGGGGCGACGGCGTTGACGGTGATGTTGCGGCTGGCCAGCTCGCGGGCTGCCGTCTTGGTCAGGCCCACCACCCCTGCTTTGGCGGCGCTGTAGTTGGCCTGGCCGGGATTGCCCACCAGGCCCACCACCGAGGTGATGTTGATGATGCGTCCCTGCCGCTGCTTGACCATGATCTTGGCGGCCGCCTTCAGACACAGAAAGACGCCGGTGAGATTGAGATCCAGCACCGCCTGCCAGTCTTCCGGCTTCATGCGCAGCAGCAAGGTGTCGCGGGCCATGCCGGCATTGTTCACCAGCACGTCCACCCGGCCCCAGCGCCCCATCACCTGCTCGAAGAGTTGTTCCACCGCCTGCGGCTGGGAGACATCGGCGGCCACAGCCATCCCTTCGCCCCCCAGGGCGGCGATCTCCTGCAGCAGCGACTCGGCCTCGGCGGCGGAGCGAGCGTAGTTGACGACCACCTTGGCGCCAATCGCCCCCAAGTGAAGGGCAATGGCCCGGCCAATGCCCCGGCTGGCTCCGGTGACCACCGCCACCTGGTTATGGAGCGAGGGCAAGGGGAGAAGTTCAGACATAGGCAGCAGCTTCCCGCTTATTTCTACCGCCGCAACAGTATAGGATGCTTTGGCCTTGTCTGGGGCGGGGAGACTCCCCCCTATGGCCGTTCCAACAGCGATGAGACCGCCTGTCGCCTCGATCCCAAACTCCCCTCTCCTCTTGGGAGAGGGGCTGGGGGTGAGGGCTAGCTCCTCTTGGGAGAGGGGCCGCGGCTGGTCGCATCAGCAGCGCGGAGCGTTTGAGCAACTGGCTGGGGAGACCCCCTCGCGTCAGCGGGCCGCAGGCCCCAACGGTAGGTGCTGTCGCTGCTCGCGCAAGCGGAACGGTGTTCCCTAAGCGCTGACGCCAGGAGGATCCTTGCCCTCTGGGGAGAAACCAGTAAGCTGGGCCAGATTAAGATCGATGGCTAGGCCTAGCCGAGGAACCGTCCATGCAAGTGGAGTTTCGCGAGTGCGATCCGGGAAATCTCTGGATCTGGTTTGAGTTTGCGGAGCCGCCGGTTCCAGCGGAGCTGGAGTACCTCAAGGAGGTGCTGGAATCCTGGTATGTGCTGGGCAAGCTGGGGGGATTCAACGCCGAGCGCCTGGTGGCCCAAGAGGCGGAGGTGGATCTGAGCTATTTGGAGTACCCCAGCGACTCAGCTCCCTTGACCTCCCTGATGCACAACATGGGATCCTTGGAAGAAAAGGGCAACTGGGCCCGCTGCTGGTTTGACCTGGGCACGGCCGATGCCTTGGCGCTGGATGTGCTGATCAACGCCCTGCGCACCCTCAGCCTCGAGTACATTAACCTCAGCCGCGTCATCATCGGCGGGCAGAACGAGGACTGGCCAACACCGGATCCCGAGGAGACCGATGTCTATGATGATCTCAACGGCTACCTGCGGGATCATTGGGGGGAAGAGGGAGAGCTGGAATAGCTCCTACTCCAGGTAGCCCAGCTCTTGCATCCGCCGCACCAAGTCTGTGTTGCTTTCCATGTCAACTCGGCGAGGAGCGGTGCTGGGCCGGCGCGATTCTGCCCACTCCAACCACTGCCTCAGCCCTTGCCGCAGGCGGTCTAGCCAAGCCTGGGGGGAAAGGGATCCCGGCTCAGAAGGGATCCCGGCCGCCAGCAAGTCCTGCAGTTCCGCCGGATCCTGCTCCAGGTTGTAGAGGCTGGGGCGATCTCCGGTTTGGATCAGCTTGGTCACCCCTTCGTAGAGAGCGCGGCGGGTGTCGTAACAGGCGCGCGCCTGCAGCAGGTTGTCGTTGCGGTTTTCCATGGCGCGCAGGAGAATCTGGGGCGGGAAGGCTTCGCTGAGCACCACTCCCTGCTCCGGATCCTCGCCGGCCAGGGTGCGGCTCAGGCTGAGGCGGGCGATCTCGCGGCGAAGCTGGAGGCTGACGCGGGGGGCGCCGTTGGCTAGAGAAAGGCTGGGGCGGAAGCCGGCTGCTTCCAAGAGAGTATGGAAGAGGCGGCGGGTGGAAACGGGGGTGGCCACGCGCTTTCCTGCTGGAAAGTAGCCGGGGTAGTGCAGGATCAGGGGGACGCGGATCAGCTCTTCGTAAACCACAAAGGCGTGGCCGACAAAGTCGTGTTCCCCTAAGCCTTCGCCGTGATCGGCGACGATGGCCACCAGGGTGTTCTGCTCTAGGCCGGTGTGGCGCAGGGTCTCGAAGACGGATCCCAGCAGGTGATCCTGGTAGGCCACCTCGGCATCGTAGATGTCCCTGAGCACCTGGGCCTGCAGCGGGGAAAGCGGCTGGGGCAGGGGCGCCATCCAGCGGTAGGGCTGGGCGTTATACTCCCGCAAAAAGTCGCGCGCCTCGCGGTTGGTCTTGAAGTAGGGAGCATATTTCTGCACAAAGGGCTCCGGCGGCCAGTAGGGCAGGTGGGGCTCCATCAGGTTGACAAAGCAAAAGAAGGGCGGCGCTTGCCCATCCAACTGGCGGCGGGCCATCTGCTGCAAGTAACCGTTGAGGTCAGCAATGGAGGCAGCCGTGTTGCCCTTGAAGTTCATCAGCCGGGTCCAGAGGGAGGCAAACCAGGGGTGCAGCGCCAGTTGGAAGAGAGTATCAGAGCGGGCAAAGGCGTTTTGCACCGGGTAGGAGAGGCGGCGCCAAAACTGGGTGTAGGCGGCCAGCCAGCGGTTGAGGGGGGTGGGCAAGGGATTGCCTTCGGGGGGGCGGGTGGGCAGGGCCCCGCCGTAGTTGTAGAAGGTGTCAAAGCCGCGCCGCAGTCCGTTTTTCAGGATCCCGACCAGGGGGTTGTTGCAAAAGCCCACGGTGGTGTAGCCGCCCAGTTTCAACAGCTCCGCCAGGGTGGGCAGGGCGGGGCTCAGCTCCAGGTCTGCCTGGACAGTCTGGTGGGTGCTGGGATATTCCCCCGTAAACAGGGAGGCGTGGGAGGGGATCGTCCACTGGGCGGGGGCGATGGCCCGCTCGAAGAGGGTGGATTCTGCCGCCAGCCGATCCAGGTTGGGGCTGGTGGGCACCTGGCGGGCCCGCTCTTCCTCTGACCAGTAGCAGGAAAGGCGATCCGCCCGTTGGGTATCGAGCACGATCAACAGAATGTTGGGGCGTTCCCCCAAGGCGGCCTCTGCCATTGCTGAACTCCTCACCACAACCCACCCAACACGGTTCTTAAACTATCTTGACATGCTCCTGTCGGCCCTTTGTCGCCGGCTCCTAGGGCAAAGTGAGCTGGGTTTGGCTGTTGCCCTGGATCCGGGCGGTGTTGGCCTGCCAGTCTAGGATGCCGCTGTCGCCGCTCACGGTCAGGGCTTGTCCGGGCTGGCGGTAGCGCACATTGCCCAGGGCCTGCAGTTGGGTGGAGCCGATGCGCCAGCGGATCTCTTGGGCCTGCAACTCTTGGCCGGTTTGCAGGGACTCCGTCCCGCCAACGCGAACGGCTTTGGCTTTCACGTTGCCCAGCAGGCGCAGCTCGGTTAGGGGCAGCGGAGCCCGCAACTGCTCGCCGCTGAGGCGCACCCTTTGCTGGGGGGCATCCACCTCGACTGCTCCCAGCGCCTGCACCTCGCCGGCGCCAAATTCCCACAAGAAACGGCGGGCGGCCAGCTCCAGCTCCGGATCCCGATACTTGGCCCGCACCGGTTGGCTCGGATCCCGATTCTCCAGTTGCATCTGGGCTTGGCCAAAGTCGATGCGCAAGCGATCCCCCTCCAGAGATCCCCGGCCGTCCAACAGCTCCACCTGCACCTGGCCCTCGGCTTCGAGGAGGCGCTGTTCCGGCAACCACTGCAGCCGCTCTGCCTGCAGGCGCAGGTTGTCCCGCTCCGATTCCACCTCCACCTGGCCCGTCAGTTCCAGCCGCCGCTCGCCGGGGTAGGCGGATCCCCGCTCGGCCCGGACGCGAATGGCGCGATCCTCTGCGTCGAAAAACTCTCCCTCGATAGACTGCAAATGGGCGGATCCCAACTGCACGGGAGTGGTGCCATTTTCTGGGGGGGACTCGTATTCGGCCAGGCGAGCCTGGAGGCGCCAGAGCAGGCCACCATCGGGTTTGGCCTGGGTGAGGGTGATGTCTTCGTAGATCAACTGGGGGGTGGAGATGGGTGCGGAAGGAGCCTCGGGATCCCTGGCCGGGGGTGGCTCCGGCCCACCACAGGCAGCGCTCAGCAGGGCCAAAACCACTAGCCAACCTAGGATCCGAGAAGAACTGGGCTGCATGGCTCTCTCTCTTGCGCGCTTTCTCCTACCCTAGCTTTACCCTGCCGCTGGGCCGGATGGGATCCCGCTGTGGCATCATCAGGGCAGGGTATTGCGGGGGCAGGTGTGACCCAACTGTTGCAACTGTTCATCTACGGCCTCGTCCTGGGCAGCATCTATGCTTTGGGGGCGATTGGGGTGTCTCTCACGTTTGGCATTTTGCGCTTTGCCAACTTTGCCCACGGGGATCTGATGACCTTGGGGGCCTACTTTGCCCTGACGTTTGTCGGCTGGGGTTGGCCGCTAGAGGTGAGCTGGATCCCGGGGGCCTTGGCGACAGCACTGTGTGCGGTGGGGATCGACCAACTGGTCTATCGCCGCCTGCGCCGGGAAGCGCCGGTGATTTTGCTGATCTCTTCTTTTGGCACGGCCCTGATCTTGCGCAGCTTGGTGCAGATTCTCTGGGGGCCCAACAACCAGGTGTACCGCAGCGGCATCCAGTTGCCCTGGCAGTTTTGGGGGCTGCGTGTCAAGCCGGATTGGGTAGCGATTCTGGTGGGAACGGCGCTGTTGGTGGTGGCGCTGCACCTGTTTTTGCAGCACACGCGGGTGGGGAAAGCCATGCGGGCCATGGCCGACAATTTTGACTTGGCCAAGGTGACCGGCATCGATACGGAGCGGATCATTCTCTGGACTTGGGCCATTGGCGCCGCCTTGGCCTGTGTGGCGGGCATCTTCCTGGGCCTGGATACGCGGCTGCACCCCACCATGGGCTGGCGGCTGCTGTTGCCCGTTTTCGCTGCAGCCATCCTCGGCGGCATTGGTCGCCCTTACGGGGCCATCGCCGGGGGGCTGGTGATTGGCCTGGCGGAGGAGTTTTCTACTTTGGTGCTCAGCCCAGCCTACAAGACGGGGGTGGCCTTTGCCATTCTGGTGCTGTTGCTGATCTTGCGGCCCACAGGGCTGTTGGGAGGACGGGCCTGATGTTGAGCTACGCCATTTTCTTTTTGGTTTTGGTGGGGATCTACGGCGTGCTGGTGCTGGGCCTCAATATCCAGTGGGGCTACGCCGGCATGTTCAACATTGGGGTGGGGGCCTTTTTTGCTGTGGGGGCCTACGCCAGCGCCATTGCCACGACGCCGCCCACCCCTGAGCACCTGGGCGGGTTCGATCTGCCGTTCTGGGTGGGCTTTGCCATGGCGGTGGTCGCCGCCGGGGCGATCGCCTTCTTGATCGGCTTGATCACCCTCAAGCTGCGCTCCGACTACTTGGCCATCGCCACCATCGGCATTGCCGAGATCATCAGCCAAATCCTGAAAAACGAGGGCTGGCTGACCAACGGCGTGCGTGGCATCACCCGCATTCCGCGGCCCTTTCGCGGCTGGATCCCAGGACAGGATACGCTGCTGTACTTGGGCTTGGTGCTGCTGGTCTTGGCGGTGGTTTACTGGCTGAGCGAGCGGGCCTATCGCTCTCCTTGGGGACGGGTGCTGCGGGCTATCCGCGAGGACGAGCCGGCAGCCCTAGCCGCTGGCAAAGATGTGCTCCAGTTTCGTTTGCAGGCATTTGTCCTGGGATCCATGCTCATGGGGCTGGCGGGGGCGCTCTATGCCCATTTTGTCAACTTCATCAGCCCGGAAGCCTTCCAGCCGGAGTTTGCCACCTTCATCGTCTGGGTGATGTTGATTGCCGGGGGCAGCGGCAACAACCGCGGCGCCCTGCTGGGGGCGCTGGTGATTTGGGGCGTGTGGTCGGGCAGCGAATGGTTGACCAACCGTCTGCCGCCCCAATGGGCCACCCGGGCCGGCCCCTTGCGCATTTTGTTGATCGGGATCTTGCTGCAGGTGATTCTTCTCACGCGCTCCCAAGGGCTGTTGCCAGAACGTCCGCCCAAGCCTGTTGTGGCTACTTCCGTTTCGTCTAAGCAGAACCCAGCAGGATAGGATGGGGTCGGCTGCAGCCGTTGTTGACGTGTTTGAGACAACCCAGACCTCTGCCACCATGACTCCGCGCCCCCAGGAAACGGACTCTCCCTTGTCGCCCCACAACCCCGACGCGACAGGCTGCCATCCCGATGCCGGACAGCCCGGGATCCCGACTGCGCCCATCCAGGAGGGCTATGCCTTGCCGGAGCAGTATTTCAACCGCGAGCTGAGCTGGATCGAGTTCAACGCCCGAGTGTTGCACGAGGCTCTGGACGAGCGCACTCCCCTGTTGGAGCGGCTGAAGTTTCTGGCCATCTTCGAGAGCAACCTGGACGAATTCTTCATGGTGCGAGTGGCGGTGATTCGCCGTCAGTTGGAGACGGGTGTGTTGGTGCTGACTCCAGATGGCCTCACACCGCAGCAGCAGTTGCGGCAGATCTCCAATCGCCTGCGCCCCCTGATTCAAAAGTTACACGAGTGTTTTCGGCAGGAACTGGTGCCTAAGCTGGCGGAACAGGGCATTCACATCCGCGATTTTTCCGAGCTGGCCGAACCGGAGCGGCAGGAGCTGCGGGAGTATTTCGACCGCCGCCTGTTTCCCGTGCTCACCCCCTTGGCGGTGGATCCGGGCCATCCTTTTCCCTATATCTCCAACCTCAGCCTCAGCTTGGCGGTGGTGGTGCGGGATCCGGAGACCGGCAAGGAACACTTTGCCCGCGTCAAGGTGCCCAACACCCTGCCCCGCTTTGTGCCGCTGCGGGACGGGGTGAGCTTCGTGCCGCTGGATCAGGTGATCGCCCATCACCTGGAGGCCCTGTTCGTGGGCATGGAAGTGCTGGAGTACTACTCCTTCCGCATCACTCGCGACGCCGATCTGGAGATCCAAGAGGACGAGGCCGACGATCTGCTGGCAGCCATTCAAGAAGAGCTGCGCAAACGGCGCTTTGGCTCGGTGGTGCGCATGGAGATCGCCAAGTCGATGCCCTCTGCCATTCGCCAACGGCTGTGCGAAGAGCTGCATCTGGATGCCGACTCCGTTTACGAGGTGGATGGGCTCCTCAACATGGGGGGGCTGATGGCGTTTCTCAACCTCAACCGCCCTGATTTAAAAGATCCCCCTTGGGGGCCCGTCACCCCTCCCCGCTTGCGTACTGCCTCGGTCAGCGATGAGCCGGTGGATATCTTCTCCGTCATCCGGGAAGGGGATCTGCTGGTGCACCACCCCTACGATTCCTTTGCTGCCAGTGTGGAACGGTTTTTGGAGGAGGCGGCCAACGATCCCCAGGTGCTCACCATCAAGCAAACCCTCTACCGCACCTCCGGCGACTCCTCGGTGGTGGGATCCCTCATCCAGGCTGCCGAGAACGGCAAGCAGGTGGCCGCCCTGGTGGAACTCAAAGCCCGTTTCGACGAAGAAAACAACATCCTCTGGGCCAAGAAGCTGGAAAAAGCTGGGGTGCACGTGGCCTACGGCCTGCCGGGGCTGAAGATCCACTGCAAACTGGCGCTGGTGGTGCGGGAAGAGGGGGGATCCCTGCGCCGCTATGTCCACATCGGCACCGGCAACTACAACCCCAAGACCGCCCGCATCTACACTGACTTGGGCCTGTTTACCTGCGATGAGACTCTCTGTAACGATGTAACAGAATTGTTTAACCTGCTGACGGGCTATTCGCGGCAACGGCACTTCCGCAAGCTGCTGGTGGCCCCTCGCACCCTGCGCCAGGGGATGGAAGCCTTGATCCGGAGAGAGATGCGCCATGCCCAAGCCGGCCAGCGGGGACGCATCATCGTCAAGGTCAACTCCCTCACCGACCCGCGCATGATCCAAGTGCTCTACGAGGCCAGCCAGGCAGGGGTGGAGATCGACCTCATTGTGCGTGGCATGTGCTGCCTGAAGCCAGGGATCCCGGGCCTGAGCGAGCGCATCCGTGTCATCAGCATCATCGGGCGCTTCTTGGAGCACTCCCGCATCTTCTACTTCTACAACGGCGGCCAGGAAGAGTACTTCATCGGCAGCGCCGACTACATGACCCGCAACCTGGATCGCCGCGTCGAGGTGGTAACCCCTGTAGAGGATCCCCTGTTGCAGCAAGAGCTGAAGGCGATCTTGGAGATCTGTCTGACGGATAACCGGCAAGCTTGGGAATTGCGTCCCGATGGCACCTACGTACAGCGACAGCCCAAGCCGGGAGAGCCGGTACGCTCCACCCACCAACGCCTGATGGAGCGGGCCGCCAGCCGCCTTTAGCCCTCACCCCCGGTCCCCTCTCCCTCTGGGAAGTTGGCTTAGGAGCGAGGGGTTTGGGCAGCTTCGGCCTCTTGCTCGCCCAGGGCGATCACCTGCTCGGTGGCCTGCAGCGAAGACTGCAAGCTCTCCAACTTTTGTCGGCTGGAGCGGTTCAGCCCCGCCTCAATGCCGTTCACCAAGAGCTGATCCAGAGAGAACCAACCGCCGCCATTGACGGCAAAGGCCAAGAAGATGGCCGCGTAGATGGCCGATAGCTCCAGGTAAGGAATGCTGAAGCCGGCCACCTTGATGTGGTGAAACATGGCCACCGCCATCGTGGCCACCAGGCTCAATGCGGCGGGCCGCGTGAACAGGCCCAGGGCCACCAGGGGAGCTGCGATCAGTTCAGTGTAGGCGGCTACATAGGAGAAAAAGATGGGGAACGGCAAGCCGATCACTTCCACATAGGCCGCCGCAAACCCTTCGATATCGGCCAGCTTGTCGAGGCCGTTGTGAATCATGAATAGCCCCGCCACCACCCGCAAGACGGTCCACCCCAACTGGGACCACCGCGGAGGAACGCTGTCGTGACGCAAAACCGAGACGAGCAGCACGGGAAACTGCTGAGTGAGTGCCATGAGATGCAACCTGCAATGCAAAGATGCTAACTATTGTAACGATTCTAAATTTCTGTAACAAGACCAGGGCGGGATCCCCTGTCCTTCGGAGGCCGGATCGTCGGCCATTGGGTTGGGGGTGGGCGCAGCAACAGAGGGGATCCCTGCCCCCGCAGCGTCGCTTGGACAAGATGCGCCCGAGCCGTTCTCGAGTGCCTATCCTTGTGAAGTGTTGGCGCAATTCTTCTGGCAGACGATCCCTGTCTTTAGCTAATCCGCCGTTCGCGCTAGCGGGACGTAGTCCTGGAAGCCCCGCTCTGTACCCCCCTATATCCCAGCCCCCCAGTCCCCCCGTATACGGGGGGATATAGGGGGGCGAGGGGATATATGGGGCGGGCCGGTCAGAGTCGGGATGAGAGGCGGGAGCGTTCAACAGGTACAATGCATTCATCATGAGAACCGCTTACCAGTACCGCTTGCGGCCCACTGCTAGCCAAGTCGCCCTGATGGGTGAGTGGCTGGAGCTGCTGCGTAAGCAGTACAACTATCGCTTGGCAGAACGGTTCAACGGGTGGGAGCAAAATCGCTTTCCCTCAGATGAAGCAGGACTGTATCCGGGGAAAGTTTATCCATCTGCCCAAGATTGGGCCGGTCAAGCTCATCCAACACCGTCCTTTGCCGGACGGCTTCGTGATTAAAACGGCCACCATCACCCGCAAGGTGGATGGGTGGTACTTCACCTTGAGCCTGCAGGATCCGTCTGTCCCGGAATGGAGCCCTGACCCGCCAACGTGGGAAAACACGATGGGGATAGACCTGGGGCTAAGCTCTTTCTTGGTCACCGATGAGGGTGAGGTTATCGAGGTTCCTCAGTATTACCGTAAAGCGCAAAAGCCCCTCAAGCGGCTGCAACGGTCTGTATCGCGCAAGCAGAAGGGGTCAAACCGCTACCAGAAAGCGGTCAAGAGGTTGAGCAAGGCGCATCAGAAAGTAGCCAACCAGCGCCGGGATTTTCACCACAAAGTTGCTCATCAGCTTTTGCAAGACATATAGCCCATGAGGCGCTGAACATCAAAGGTCTGGCAAGGACAAGGTTGGCCAAATCTATCCATGACACCGGTTGGGGTGAGTTCCTGCAAATCTTGGCAGCCAAGGCTGAAAGAGCTGGGCTGTTGACGATTGCAGGGGATCCAAATGGCACGAGTCAAGAGCGCTCGGGGTGTGGTCGAGATGTGCCCAAAAAGCTGCATGAGCGGTGGCACGATTGTCCGCACTGTGGGCTGAGTATTGGCAGGGATCACAACTCGGCGAGGGTCATCAAATCCAGAGCGGTGGGGCGTCCCGTTCTTCAAGCTCAGGAAATGTCCTGCTATCGGGCAGGAGTCACTGGGAAGCCTGCACTCTATGCGTCAGCATGGGTGCGGGAGTACGTCACGGAGAAAAGCAGGCCATGATGCGCATTTCTATTCAGCCGGAGAGCGGGATCCCTGGCTCAGTCCAGCTCTTCAACTTGCTCTGTTTTGGCATTGCCTGCGGGCAATTTCCTCCCGGCTGTCGCCTGCCCAGCACCCGTCAGTTGGCCATGCAGACGGGCCTGCATCGCAACACCATCCACAAGGTTTACCGCCAACTGGAGGCCATGGGCCTGGTGGAAACTCGCGCCGCCTCCGGCATTTACGTGAGCGGCACTGCTCGCCAGGCGGTTAACCGTTCTCGCGGTCTCAGCAAGAACCTGGATCGATCCAAACAGGCGCTGGAGCAGGTGCGTCAGGGCATCGATCAGCTTCAGCAGCAAGGCTTTTCTCTGGAGCAGGTGCGGGATCTGCTGCTGGCCGAGATCGACTGGCGGCTGCGCTGCAGTGCTCAGGTGCTGGTGTGCGTGCCCCGCCGAGACTTGGGCACAGGACAACTCATGGCTCAACAAATCCAACAGACTTTGGGCATCCGGGTCCAGTTGGTGCTGTTGGAAGACCTGGCCGCCGTGCTGGATCAGATCCATTCCGGCACTGTGGTGACGCTGCACTATTTTCTCAGCGCTGTCGAGGCCATTGCCCAGCCGCGGGGGGCCCGTGTGCTCCCGGTGGAGGTGTCGGATTACGCCCGCGAAATTGCCCTGATCCGCCAATTGCCTTCCCACGCTTGTCTGGGGCTGGTGAGCATCAGCACTGCCCTACTAGAAGTTGCCGAGGTGATCGTCCAAAGCTTGCGAGCAGACCTGCTGGTGCTGACAGCGGTGATTTCCGATACGGAACGGGTGGGATCCCTGATTCGCCGCGCCCACACCCTCATCTGCGACGAGGCCAGCTACTCTACCCTGCGCGCTCTGGTGCGCCAAGCCCGATCCGACCTGATCCGCACGCCCAACCTGGTCTGTGCTTCCCCTCACATCGGAGAAGCAGCCATGGCCAAGCTGCAACAGGAATTGGGCGGGATCCCATGAGCAGCAAGGGCGAGAAAACTCCTTTTGTTGCAAGCAAGCCATTTCGCGGATGACGGGCTGTGCAATGTCGTGCTTAAGTGGAAATACGGTAAAAAACCATCCTGATTTGATTCATCACTAATCAGTCTTTACACGTATGGTGATCCTCGACTACGCCTCCGCCGACCACGACCATGTGGCGGTGACAAAGGAAGGGTTTTGGGAGGCCATCCGCTTTCAGGATTATTTCTACGCTTTTAACCGCAGCTTTGCTCGGCTGCAGGACGCTATCGCCAGTTGCCGCCGCGAGATGGATCGCGGCTCCTTGATCAGCATTGTGGTGGTGCGCCCTCCTAGGTTTGAGGTGTGGTCGCGGGTGGGATCGGAAGTGCCGGTTTTGCCGAAGCAACTGTTGCAGGGGGGTTCTTCTCAGCCAGCGGCACCGTCTCCCTCCCCCCGCAGGCGAGTCTTCTGGCGCTTCTGGGAGCGAGCTGCTGAGGTCTCTAGGGTCGATGCCGAGCTGCCTTCAGCGCGATCCCTCTTCTACCGGGGCGCTCGGCCTTACAACGCTCTACAGGCCTAAGCCGGAGTAGAGTTGCGGCTCGGATTTCCCGCTGAGGGGGCAGGAGGGCTTCAAGTGCAAATTCACGTCCTCCTCTTCCAGCAGTAGGGGCACCCGCTCGGCCACTTCCAGGCCAAATCCCTTCAGGCCGCTGATGTGGCGAGAGGTATTGCTGATCAGGCGCATCTTCCGCACCCCCACATCGCGTAGGATCTGGGCGCCAATGCCGTAATCCCGCAGATCCATCGCTGCTGGCGGCGCAGTTTCAGCTAGCCCCAGATCTTGGCGAGCATAGGACTTGATTTGCTCGATAAGGCTGAGCTCTTGCCGGCGCAGGTACACCAGCACCCCCTGGCCCTGGTGGTCGATCATCTTCAGGGCGGCGGTCAATTGGCGGCGACAGTCGCAGCGCAGGGATCCCAGCGCATCCCCCAGGGGGCATTCCACATGCACCCGCACCAGGACGGGCTTGGCGGCAAATTGGGTCGGATCCCCCTTCACCAGCGCCAGGTGTTCTACCTGGTTAAGGGTGTCGCGGTAGCCGTAGACCTGAAACTGGCCAAACTCCGTCGGCAAAGTGGCGATAGCCCCCCGGTGCACCAGCCGTTCGGTGCGCAGGCGGTACTCGATCAGATGGGCGATGGTGATAATTTTCAAATTGTGCTGACGGGCAAATTCGATCAACTGGGGCAGGCGGGCCATCGAGCCATCCGGGTTTTGGATCTCGCAGATCACCCCTGCCGGGTACAGCCCGGCCAACATGGCCAGATCCACCGCCGCTTCCGTGTGGCCGGCCCGTTTGAGCACCCCGCCCTCCCGCGCCCGCAGCGGAAAGACATGCCCAGGGCGGCGCAGATCTTCCGGTCGGGTATGGGGATGGATGGCCGCCTGGATGGTGCGAGCGCGGTCGGCAGCGGAAATGCCTGTAGAAACCCCTAACTCTGGCCCGGCATCAATGCTGACGGTAAAAGCTGTCTGGTTGCTGTCGGTGTTTTGCCCCACCATCAGCGGGATCTTCAGCTCGTCGAGGCGGGATCCCTGCATGGCCAGACAGATAAGGCCCCGCCCATAGGTGGCCATGAAGTTGATCACCTCTGGCGTGGCAAACTGGGCAGCACAGATCAGATCCCCTTCATTTTCCCGGTTTTCGTCATCGACCACGATGACCATGCGACCACACTTGAGGTCCTCCAGGGCTTCGGGGATGGAGTGAAAGATGGTTTCTGTCTCTGCCGGCAAAGTGGCACTCATGGAAAAGGGGAGGCGAAAAAGGGAGAGGAACCCTCGAAGATCTATGCTAGAGCAGGACAAAGGGCAGGAGAGAAGCCGAAACAGACAGCCGCCCTTGACCGCACTGCTACTGGGCTGGCTTCCGCGCAGCGGCAGGCCGCTTGTGCCTTCAACTGCAGGGCAAGGGACAGCCAGGGCTTTGAACTAGTACTTGGGAATGGAGGGATCGTAAGCCTCAGCCCAGGCCAGGATCCCCCCGCGCAGGTTTTTCCCTTGGATCCCGGCTGCTTGCAGAATCTTCAAGGCCTTGGCCGAGCGCACCCCGCTCTTGCAGTGGACGATTAGCTCCGAGCCGTTGAGGAGTTTTCGCACCTGCTCCACCCCATCGCCGTTTTCGATTTGCGGCAACGGGATCAGGTGAGCGCCAGGGATCCGGCCGATCTCCCACTCGTTGGGGTTGCGCACATCGACCAACACAAAGTCTTGGCCAGCATCCATCCGCGCCTTCAGCTCAGCCACGCTGATCTCGGGGATCTCCGCTTGGCTGGCTTGTTCTGTGGCTTGCGGGATCCCACAGAACTGCTCGTAGTCGATGAGCTGGGTGATGGGGGGAGTGGCGGGGTTTTTGCGCAGCTTCAGCTCGCGGAAGCTCATTTTTAGAGCATCGTAAAGCAGCAGCCGCCCGCTCAGGGTCGTGCCGATGCCCAGCAGGATTTTCACCGTCTCGGTGGCCTGGATCAGGCCGATGATGCCGGGCAGGATCCCCAGCACGCCCCCCTCGGCACAGGAGGGAACCAGCCCCGGTGGCGGTGGCTCGGGGTAGAGATCGCGGTAGTTGGGCCCATCCTCGTAGTTGAAAACCGTCGCCTGCCCCTCGAAGCGGAAGATCGAGCCGTAGACATTGGGCTTGCCCGTCAGCACACAGGCATCGTTGACCAGGTAGCGGGTGGGGAAGTTGTCGGTGCCATCCACGATCACGTCGTAGTTGGCAAACAGCTCCAGGGCATTGTGGGCCTTCAGAGCGGTGTTGTAAACGTCCACCTGGCAATAGGGGTTGATCTCCAGGATGCGGTTTTTGGCCGATTCCACCTTGGGCTTGCCCACCCAGGAGGTGCCGTGGATCACCTGCCGCTGCAGGTTCGACACATCCACCACATCGAAATCGACGATGCCGATCCGCCCCACACCGGCTGCCGCCAAATACAGCAACAGGGGCGAGCCCAGCCCGCCGGTGCCAATGCACAGCACCTTGCCCGCTTTCAGCCGCTTCTGCCCTTCCAGGCCCACCTCTGGCAGGATAAGGTGGCGAGAAAAGCGCTCCATCTCCTCGCGGGAGAGGCTGACTTGGCTGGTGTCCAGGTTCAACATGGTCAACGCCCTCCGGCAATAGCAGGAACGATGCTGATGACGGCTTGTTCTCCCACCGGCGTGTTGTCGCCTTGGGCCAACGTGCGCACGTCCTCGTCATTGAGGTAAACGTTGACGAAATTGCGCAACTTGCCGTCTTCTGTGTAGAGGTGGCGCTTTAGCTCGCCATAGCGGGCGATCAGGTTGCTCATCACTTCGCCGACATTGCTGCCCTCGATCTCGACAGCTTCCAGGTTGTCGGTGTAGGGACGCAAGGGGGAGGGAATCAAGACTTTGGTTGCCATGGGAGTTCGGGGAAGGGTTCTAGCGATCTGGTTGATCTACACCTTGAGGTTCTGAGCTGAACTATTCCAAGTGTCACCTCATCAAGTTCAGAGTACCGCTTTTTCCGACAACCCTCACCCCAGTCATTGCCCACCAGGGATCCCAAAGCTTCTCAGCCATAAGCCTCATTTTTGGAAGGAAGGTTGGCGGGAAAACAGCAGTCAGCTTCTCTAGCCAGCCCGAGCCACAAGCGAGGGCAGAGATTTGTCTTCCCAAATCTGCATCGGCTCCCGTTGGGGCTGCTCCTGCTCATCCAAAACCCAACTGGCCACCTCCTCTGCTTTGCCCTCGCGCACGCTGACGATCACACAGGAAAAGCCCCAGGGAAAAGCGTGCTGGCGATCGAACTCGGAGGGAACAGCCGCGTGGTTGGGGTGGGAATGGTAGGTGCCCAGGATCCCCAGGCCTTTGCGCACGGCATGGTCGTTGGCCCGCTTGAAATCCGCCGGGTCGATCAAGAAGCGGCGGCGGCTGGATTCGCCGTCTGCCAAGGGGTTTTCGGCTTGATCCCAGGTGTTGGCCACCGCCCAGAGTTCATGGACGATTTTGTCCGCTCCCTTGAGCTCGCCGATCAAAATGCCGCAGCCCTCGTAGGGAAAGGCTTGCTCGCCATGCTGGCGGATGGCGCGGAGGTGCTCTGCCGAGAGGTGAAGGGCCATGAATCTCACCTTTGCCGATGGAGTTACCGTTCTTTCATTTTGACACAGAGGGATAGCTTGGTAGCCCCGTACTTTGGTGCGGGCAGAGCTCTGGGCTGATGAGCTGGGGAACTGCGCAGAGTCCCCAGCGCTCCGGGGAAACAGCTATGCCGTTGCCTTGGCGTTTAACCAGCCGGTCGGCAGGGGGAGTGTCGAAGGTTGACTGGGGATGGGATCCCTTCTTTCGCCGCCGGTTTTCCTTTGGCATGAGTGGGAGTCTGAACAGATTTGGATCCGGCGAACTAACCGAGCACATCAGGGTGAGGATCCGGCAGCGGAGAGGCAAGCGGGGAATAGTGGGGGCAGCCCTGGCAGGGCCCTCGCGGGTTGACGGCACAGCGCAACCAGGTCGACTGGGCGCTGAAAATACAGGAGGGATCCCCCAGCGGCTGGCCGAATTCACCGGCCCGTTGGCGGCGCAGCAGCACCACTTGTCGCCGCCAATCCTGCAAAAAGCGGCTGTAGGCGCGTTCCCGCCAGCGACGCTTGGCCGCATGTTCCGAGACGTAGGCAGTGAGGTTATCCAACATGAAGCAGTCACCCAGAGAGTAAGGCCAACAGGCTGGGGGTCGCGTTGGATCAGCCTAGATCCTCAGGATGGCACACTCTGGTAGGAGAGGGAAAAATTGCAGAAGAATTGCAAACGCTCCCTATCTTACTTGGGATGAAGAACCGCTTTGCCAACCGGAGGGCAGAGCGGCAGCATGGGCAAGGTGATTGGCTTTGAGCCGAAAAACTAGCGGAGCAAGCTGCTGGCTAGTGGGCAGGGGGATAAGCCGCCTATGATGGTATAGTAGAGGCTGGCTCCGACTTATAGCGAAGTGGCAGCGAGCCTACGGGGAAAGAAGTAAGTCGCCAGGGGATCCCTGCAGGCTTGCTTTCGAGGCAGGAGTTGAGGTTGTGATGACGGATGCCTCTGGGTCAGAACGATTGAAGCGAACCAAGGATATTTCTGAGAGTACACCGCCTTCATCTCTTCCGGATCACCTGATCCGGGCTACGGCGGCGGAGGGCAAGATTCGGGTGGTGGGCTTGGTGTCCACCCAGGCAGTCCAGGAAGCGCGGGAGCGGCACAAGCTCTCCTATGTGGCGACAGTGGCGCTGGGGCGGGCTATGAGTGCAGCCCTGTTGCTGGCGGCCAACCTGAAGCGACGCCAGGCGCGGATCAACCTGCAACTGAAGGGAAATGGCCCCTTGGGCGGCATCTACGTAGATGCCGGCATGGACGGCACGGTACGCGGCTATGTGAGCAACCCTGCCATTGAACTTCCTCTCACCCCTGAGAGCAAGTTGGATGTGGGTCAGGCCGTTGGGCGTTACGGCTACCTCCATGTGCTGCGGGACTTGGGCTACGGCCAGCCTTACACCAGTGCTGTGGAACTGGTTTCGGGAGAGGTGGGAGATGATATCAGCTACTACCTCTCCTCCTCGGAGCAGATCCCTTCGGCAGTTCTTTTGGGGGTGAACCTCGATTCCCAGCGGGTGCGCGCCGCCGGTGGAGTGCTGATGCAGCTCATGCCGGGAGCGCCAGCCAGTCTGATCCCGGAGATGGAGGCCCGTTTGGCCAAAGTAGAGGAATTCAGCCCAATGCTGGCCTACGGCGGCGGTTTGCGGGAGCTGTTGCAAATTTGCCTGGGCGACTTGGATCTCAAGATCGCGCCGGAGGTGCGCACCATCCGCTTCTATTGCCAGTGCAATTCCGACCGGGTGAAGGGGGCGCTGCGCATGTTGGGGCGGGACGAGCTCATCGACATGATCCGCACCGATAAGGGAGCAGAGGCGGTTTGCCAGTTCTGCAACGAGGTCTACCGCATCTCAGAGGATGAGCTGCGCTCGATTGTGGCGGAGATGTCGGCAAACCCATAGCACCCCGTGATGGCAGAATAATCGCCAGGTACGGGATCCCTGCTCTCCTATGTCCTCTGAGCCTGCTGCCCCTGAGCTCTCGGTTGTCATCCCCTGCAAAAATGAGGCGGACAACCTGGAACATTTGTTCGAGCGCCTGCGCCTAACCTTGGATCCGTTGGGGATCCCCTACGAGATCATCTGTGTCAACGACGGCAGCGAGGACGACACGCTGGAAAAGCTGATCGCTTTCCATCGTCAGGATCCCCGCATCAAGGTGGTGAACCTCTCCCGCGGTTTTGGCAAGGAAATTGCCCTCACCGCCGGCTTGGACTACGCTGCGGGCAGAGCCGTTGTGCCCATCGACGCCGACCTGCAGGATCCCCCGGAGTTGATCCCGGAGATGCTGCAGCAGTGGCGGCAGGGGTATCAGGTGGTGTATGCGGTGCGCCGCAGCCGCCGGGGAGAGAGCTGGCTCAAGCGCTTGACGGCCAACGGGTTTTATTGGGTCATCGACCAGCTCAGCCAGGTGCGGATCCCGCGCAATACCGGGGACTTTCGGCTATTGGATCGGCAGGTGGTGGACGCCATCAGGCAACTGCGGGAGCGCACCCGCTTTATGAAAGGGATCTTTGCCTGGGTGGGCTATCGTCAGGTGGCCATTTTTTACGACCGCGCCCCCCGTTTTCGCGGCAAAAGCCAGTGGAACTACTGGCGGTTGTGGAACCTGGCCATAGAAGGCATTACCTCTTTTAGCTCTTGGCCGTTGCGGGTGTGGAGCTATCTGGGCTTGGGGATTTCCGTGCTGGCTTTGCTGTACGGCCTTTTTCTGATCATCCGCACTTTGCTGTTTGGCGCTGATGTGCCCGGCTACGCCTCTTTGGCGGTGATGACCTTGTTTTTGGGCGGGATCCAGTTGATCAGCCTGGGCGTAATTGGAGAGTATCTGGGCCGCGTTTTTGAAGAGGTGAAAGGCCGGCCACTGTACCTAGTCCAAGGCGCCTTTGGGTTCGAGACCTCAGGACATTCGCCTTCTCCAGGATCCTATCCTGTTTGCAGCTCGGGCTCGCTGCCCACTCAAAAGCCGGGATGAAAAGCTCTTATGCTCTTATTCCCACCTCATTTTTCTGGGTTCTGCGTCCGGCATATTCTTGGTACTCGCGCACAAGGATCTCCTGCATCTCTTTCTGGGAAAGCTGGATTCCTTGGATTTCGGCGCGGGCGATGGCCTTCATCAGCTCAATATAGGCCAGGCCAAGGGAAAGGGTCAGGGTAGCGGCTGTGGTGGATTGGATGATGCCGCCTGCCAGGGATCCCACGCCGGGGATCAGCTTCAGCAGGTTCGAGACAATGGCCCGCCCGGTCACCACTGCGCCCCCAACGCCTGCCAAAGCCGCCATCAAAGAGTAATAAAAAGAAGGGGAAGCTTTGTAGCCGAAGATAAAGCTGATATTGGCAATCATGCCAATCTGAGCAGCCACCAACAGAGGGGCATCGGCAAAAGGAAGGGGGGTTGCCCCAATAAAGGCCGCGCTGGCCACATAGCCCGATACATACTTAAAAGCAGCATCGGCTTTGAGATCTACCCGCAGCAATTGCTGGCGGATAAAGGCAAGGCGAGCCACTTCCGGCAGCAGCTCCAAGGTGCAGCCGATCAGATGCTCCAGCCCGTGGGCGGGGATGGTGAGTTGCCGGTTAATGACCTTGTCCTTAGCCAAAAGAGGAACAATGTAGCGAACAGGGAGATTTTGGCGCTGCAAATACTGGAAAAACTCGCTCTCTTCCGGATTGGGGTATTCCAGGCATTGAGTTAAAACCAAGATGACCGGCACATCTTTGAGTTCCAGTTCCCTCAGCCACCTGCGCTCGGTTTCCTCCAGCCGCTTCAGCTCGTGGTGGATGCAATACCAAACAATGTGAATGTGATGTTCAGGATCCTTGAGGCGCAGCTCGTCGATTAGTTGGGCCACCTCGAGGCGGATCTGAGTATTCTGCTCGCCGGCCAACTCCATGCCAGGCGTATCGTAGATGGTGATCGGGCAACCTTGCTTGGAATATTGGCGAATGTGGCGGGTGACGGGGCTGCCGACGCCGGTGCGGGCCAGCTCATCTTTAAACACCGCGTTGACCAAAGTGCTCTTGCCCACCCCGCTTTTGCCGATCACCAGGACGTTGCAATGGCCCATTTCGGCCTCCGCTTCCAGCAGGCTCTGTTTGAACAGGTGGCGTTTGAACAGGTGGCCGGCCGAATCTTCTAGATCTCCCTGTTGCCCCCGAGCTCGCGCAACCGTTTGATGGGTTAGGCGAATCAGTTTTTCTATCCAGGAGCGGCTTTCCGGCTCCGTTTGAGACATGCTCCATCCCCAAGTACGGGATCAACTGGGCTAACGCTCCCAGTCTAGTGTAAATCGCGAAGGGATGCGACTCCTCCCTGACCGGCCCACCGGTTCTGCTACAACCAGCACTTTATTGAGAGCTGTTCACAAGAAGCGCCGAGTTGGACTATGCTGGGGTGGGGACAGCCCCAAGATCTCCTGGATCGACTCAATCAAGTAGACTGGGTAGATAGCTGTGTCCTCTTTACCTTGGAGAACCTTGCCCTATGTCTGAAACCGCAACCTTGCGCCAGGTCTTCAACAGCGTGCGCAACAACCCTGTCTCCCTCGGCCTGGAGGTGACCCAGCCGATCTGCGAGGGGATGAACGCCCTTCTGGCCAGCTTCCAAGGGTTGTACTTGCAATACCAGAAGCATCACTTCGTAGTGGAGGGCACCGAGTTCTACCCGCTGCACCAGTTATTCAAGGATCACTACGAGCAGGTGAGGGAACATGTTCACGACCTGGGAGAACGCCTTGAAGGTCTAGGGGGTGTGCCGGTAGCCACCTTTGCCACCTTGGCTCGCCTCTGCTGCTTTACCCCTGAGCCGGATGGCGCTTTTGAGGCGCGGCAAATGCTGAAGAACGATCTGGCCGCGGAGCAGGCCATCATTGATCTGCTGCGGCGTCAGGCCGCTCAAGCGGAAAGCCTAGGGGATCGCGCCACCCGCTACCTCTACGAGCAGATCTTGCTGAAGACGGAAGACCGGGCCTTCCACCTCAGCCACTTCCTGGCCAACGACAGCCTGGTGTTTGGCTTGATGGACGGCAGAGCCTAGTCGGGATCCAGGGCAGGCCCGTCAGGTCGGCGAGCCTGCTACCCTCTCTGCGCTGGCTTTTGTTTTTCTTGTAAGCATTTATTGAGAATTACTCTCCCTAGTAGCTTTCCAGGTCTACTCTTACTGATGAGGCGTTGCTTCTGGCCATGAACTTTGTATCTTCTGGGAGCGGCTATTGTTTGCAGATCCCCTTGGGGGAGCGCTGGCGCATTGGGCGGCGGCTGGTGGAGTTGGGGATCCCAGCGGTTTGTACGGGAGAGGGTCATTTGCAGGTGCAGGTGGACACGCCTTTGGCTCTGGTGCAGGTGCGCAGCGTGATCCGCCAATACACGGCGCGGCGGCGGGAGTTATTGGACAGCCTAGAGATATGTTGGCAGCTCAACGCTGGGGGACAAGATGAGCAAGTTGGCTAAGCAAAGGATCCCGTTTGAGGCAGAGGGCCAGTTCCTGGGATTTCTTCCCGATAAGGATGGCAAGCTCAAGTACTTGCGCTGGCAGGCCGGGGCAGAAGTGTTTGCTGGCAAGATCCCCAAGCCGCTGCGTTCTGAGCTCTACCGCAGCCTCAAACCCGGAGATAGGCTTCAGATCGCCGGGGAGCGGGAGGTGGATCCATTCAAGGGGCGAGAGAAATGGGTGCTCTGCCGCGTGGTTCCTGTCCAGGCTTCCCCCAAGGCCGCTCCCGGAGCGGAGGAAGGGAGGAAAGGCGTTGTCTTGGTCTGTCAGAAGTCTGATTGCTGTCGGCGGGGGGCGATGGCGGTGATGCAGGCTCTGCAGGCCCACTTGGCGGCCTACCCGGAGACCATCCGGGTGCAGGGAGTGGGCTGCATGAAAGATTGCAAACGGGGGCCCAACGTGGTGTTCCTGCCCGACAAGGCTCGCTACAGCGGCGTTTCTCCGCAAGGGATCCCGGCTTTGTTGCAGCGGCACTTTCCGCTGGCAGACCCAGTTCCTTCTCCTTGAGCGGCAACGTCGCCTGCTGCTAAGGGATCTAATCCTGGACGCAGACAACCTGCTGGGTTTGGGCAGACCGCTCGGCGGCCTCGGCCACAGCTAGGGCGTGGAGCATCTTCTCCGGATCCACGTAGAGAGGGCTGCCGCAGCGCAGGTGAGCCAGCACCATGCGGGTATCTTGCTCAAACAGGCCGTGGCGAGATCCGGTCTCCAGGGGATGGGCGCTGCCAGGGCGCAACAGGGTCGCCTCTTCGCCGTTGATCAGCAGGCCCCCCCGCTGGCCATGGAACTCCAATAGGCGCTGGGAGCACCACAGGGAGTCCCCTTTGCCATAGGTCAACACCGCCAGCAGCCCACTGGCAAAACTTAGGTGGGCTGTGCAGTAGCAACTGCTGTAGCGGTGGGGCAAGTCTGGACCGTCGTAGCGCAGTTGACAGCTCACCCGCTCTACCTTTCCCAACAAGTCCACCAGGCGGTGGATGCGGGAGACAGCCCCTGTGAGGGGGAAGCCAAACTGGTCGGGCCGATAAGTCCAGCGGTCGGGGGCAGGGTGGGCGGCAGTGAGGGTAATGTAGCGAACGGCAAACAACTTGCCCAGCCCTGCCAGCTCCCGTCTCAGCAACTGGTGAACGCCGCTGAGGAGCTCTATGTGCTCTACGTGCAACAGCAACTGCCGTTCCGCTGCCAATTGCACCAGGGAGCGAGCTTCGGCAACGCTCAGGGCCAGGGGATATTCCACAACGGTGTGGATCCCGGCCTCCAGGGCGGCACGGGCGATGGCCGCATGATCCCGATTGATGGTGCTAACAAACACCAAATCCAGCGGCTGCTCGCAGAACAGGGAAGACCAGTCGGAATAGGCCGCCGCCCCAAACTCGGCGGCAAAAGCAGCACTTCGCTCAGGGGTTCGGCCAGCAACTGCCACAATCTGCACCTGCCCATCTTTGCGCAAGGCTTCTGCCCGTGAGCGAGCTGCGTAGCCAGTGCCGATGATCCCCACCCGCAAGGTCTGTCTCCTCTCGTAGCCTGTTCTGTCTGTAGCATCCCATGGAGCCCCACACCAGGGATCTTTCCCTCTCCAGCTTGTCCGGGAAGATCCCTGCTCCCCCGCCAAAGCTCTAGCCCCTTAGCTTCCAAACACGCTGACAATGCGGCGCATCGCCTCCTCCACGTTGGCGCGGCTGTTAAAAGCCGACAGGCGCAGATAGCCCTCGCCAGCGCTGCCAAAGCCAGATCCGGGGGTGCCCACCACATGGCAGGTGTGCAGCAGCTTGTCGAAAAACTCCCAGCTACTTAGCCCCTCCGGGGCTTTTACCCAAACGTAGGGAGCGTTGACGCCGCCGTAGGCCTGGAGGCCGGCTTTGGCCAACTGCTCACGAATGATGCGGGCATTCTCCAGGTAAAACTGCACCAGAGCCCGCACCTGCGCCTGCCCCTCCTCAGAGTAGACAGCCTCGGCCCCTCGCTGCACAATGTAGGCCACACCGTTGAACTTGGTGGACTGGCGGCGATACCACAGGCTCCACAGATCCACCCAGGAGCCGTCGGCAGCCTGGCCTCGCAGCGACTTGGGCACCACGGTAAAGGCGCAGCGGGTGCCGGTAAAGCCAGCCGTTTTGGAAAAGGAGCGGAACTCGATGGCGCATTCCCTTGCCCCTGGGATCTCGTAGATGGAGTGGGGGATCCCAGGCTCGGTAATGTAGGCCTCGTAGGCGGCATCGAAGAGGATGAGCGAGTTGTGGGCGCGGGCATAGTCCACCCAGGCCTGCAAATGCTCCCGCGTGGCCACTGCGCCGGTGGGGTTGTTGGGAAAGCAGAGGTAGATGACATCCACCTTTTGCTGGGGCAAGCTGGCGGTGAAGTGGTTTTCTGCCGTCAGCGGCAGATAGACCAGGCCCTCGTATTCGCCCCGCTCGTTGGCCGGCCCCGTATGGCCGGCCATCACATTGGTGTCTACATAAACCGGGTAGACGGGATCCGTGATGGCAATGGTGTTGTCGTGGCCGAGAATATCCAGGATGTTGCCGCAGTCGCACTTGGAGCCGTCGGAGATGAAGATCTCAGAGGCGTCGATGTCGCAGCCGCGGGCCTGGAAATCGTGGCGGGCAATGGCCTGGCGCAGCCACTCGTAGCCCTGTTCCGGCCCATAGCCGCGGAAGGTGGCCCGCTCCCCCATCTCCTCCACGGCCCGGATCATGGCTGTTCGGCAGGCTTCCGGCAGCGGCTCGGTGACATCGCCAATGCCCATCTTGATGATCTGAGCTTCGGGATGGGCGGCGGCAAAGGCCTGCACCCGCCGGGCAATCTCGGGAAAGAGATAGCCAGCCTTCAGCTTGAGGAAGTGGTCGTTGATCCTGGCCATAGGAGTTCAGCGCTGCTGAGCAAAAAGGAGCGTCGGCCCTTTAGTGTAGCCGAAGCCGGCCCCAACCCGCCCTCCCGACTGCAGGGCAGAGCCAGCCCTAGCGCCCCAGGCTATCCAGGCTGAAGGCGCCCACCGGCGAGGTTAGGTGAAACTCTCCCCGCTCTTGGGTCAGGCCCACCGGGCGGCTGGGAAAGGCCACCAGGATCCCTTCCAGGCGCAGGGACTCTGCCAGCGGATCGTAGGCCAGGCGCAGCTCGAAATCCCGCAGGTCGCGGCGCACCTCAATGCGGCGGATCCCTGCCTCCGTCAGGCCCAGGCGGAGCCGCCAGTGGTTTTGCCACTGCGTGCCGAGGGTGGCATCCAGCTCCAGACCATAGGTAGAGATCTGGCCCAACCGGGGATCGTAAACCGCCTGCAGCGCATAGCTGATCCCCGGCTCATAGCTATCTAGACCGGAGCGCTGCTCCCGGTTGAAGGTGGTGCTGCTGCGCCCTCGATATTCCAGACGAACGGGTTGGAGCTGTCCCTGGTTCAGGTCGTAGGCCGTCTGCAACTGAATGTTGAACAGATCAGGGGCGGTGCTCCAGGTGAAGTTGGCGTTGAGGGTATCCCACTTCTGGGTGATGAAGTCGTAGCCAAGGCTGGTGTCCAGGCGCACCAGGTTTTTCACCTCTGCCTGCAGCTCCTGCAAGTTGCGGGAGGCAATCGCTGCCAAATCCTCGGGGGTATCGTCGGGGAAGGTCAGGGCTATCGGCAGCTCGCCGGGCAGGTCATCTTCAAAGGCAATGTAGCCTGGGGGCACATCGGGTAGGGGATCGCGGGGCGTAAAGAAGCTGATGTTGGCATTGATGCGATCCACATCTTTAGGGCTGGTGGAGAGGGTTTGGAAGGGCACAGAATTGTTGCCGTAGAAGGTGCGGCTGTAGCGCAGGTCGATGGTATTCCAGTCGGCAGGTCTGAGACTGAGGCGAGGGTTGAGGCTGACGGTAGACTCCTGGTCAGGAGTGGAGTAGAGGACTTGGGTGTAATCGATAGAACCCGGCATGAAGGTGATCCAGGGAGCCGGTTGAATATCGTTGAACTGGAGGCTGGAGCGCAGCTCGTAGCGATTGAAAAAGTGGAGGCCCGCCCCCACCTCTTGATCCGGCTGTTGCTCTTGAGTCAGGGTGAGGGCGCTGCTGAGGGCAATATCAGGCGTGATGCGAATGAGGTCGGGGTTAAAGGCCAGCTCGAAGTTGCGACGCGGCTCGTTGTCGCCATTGGAACTGCTGTAGGCACGGTAGGCCAGGCGATAGGTACCTCCCCAACCGGGTGGGGTCACTTGAGTGCCCAGCGTCAACCGCGCATCGGCAAAGTCGGGGCCATCTTTGACGCTCACCCGCTGGTTGTAGTCCAGCCGCAGATCCGATTGCAGCCAAGGCACGCCCCCATAGCGCTGGAGGTGGCTGAGGGTGAGGGGAAAGCTATAGGTGCCGTTCTCCTGGGATCCGCTGCGGCTGATGTTGAGGGTGGTGGTGGAGAGATCCCCCTGAAAGGTGGTGTTGAGGCGCAGGTCGGCGTTGTCGTTGCGCCCGCCGGCAGGGCGGTAGGTGTTGTCCAGGTTGAGGTTGAGCTGGCCCCACAGTTGGCCTTCTTGGCCGAGGATGTTGGCGGCGTAGAAGTCGAAGTTGTGGTCGAGGCGGAGGCGGCTGGAAAAGCGCCGCTGGTCGGCCTCGGTTACCAGGTAAAACTGGGCCCGCCCGTAGTTGACGCTGTCGGGGATGGGGAGGATGTAGTCGTGCAGAAAGCCGATGCCCAGGCCTTTCTTCTGCAGGACATCTAGCCGCAGGCCGCCGAAGTTGTACTCGTCAAAGCGGTAGGCCCAACTGGACTTGACAAACACCCCTTCCGCCTCGCTGCGTCCCGGCAGCACCCACTGGTGATCTCGCAGGCTGTAAATGAAAAGGGGCAGGTAGGCAATCTGCAGCCCCGCCCGCAGTTCGCCCTCTGGGGTGAGCTCGCCGCCGGCAAAGACGCGGGCGTCGTAAACGATGACCCGGTTATCGGGAAACACTTCCACCCGATCCCCTTGTACGTAGTGGGTAATGGGCGGCTCCGGCGAGGTGGTGACGGTGGCCCTCTCGAAAAAGATCTGATCCCCCAACAGGGCGGTGGTCTCTTGGCTGCGCACAAAAACCTTGGTGCCCGGCTCCTCCCCCGGCAAGATCACCAGCGAGCTTTCAAATTGAGCGCTGCGACCGGGGATGTCCAGATCCAGGTTGCGCCCCTCAATTTGCCGGATGCCGCGCCCCTGGGGTCCAGGGGGCTGTTCCATCCGGAAGGGGCCGTCGCTGCGCAGGCGCCGTTCCCGTCGGTAAAACAACAGCCGCTCGCCGCTGATGCGGGTGCCGTCGGCCAACTGGATCTGGGCGTTCCCCTCGGCAATGCCCAGGTCTTGCTCGGCAAGGTAGCTGAGCACATCCCCACTGACGTTGATCTGAGCCGGGTCGAGGGGGATCTGGGCGGTGGCGGTGGCCGCCAGCTGCTGGCGAATCTGGGATCCCTGGCTGGCAGGCGGAGCGGCTTCTGGGCCGGTGGCGGGATCGCCCAGATCTCGCAACAGGGGGAACCGCTCCAACAACTGAGGAGCAAGGAGGGATCCGGCAGTGGGGGTGAATGCCTCAGTTCCGGTTTGAGCTGCCCTCTGAGTGCCGGTGGAAGAAGGGGCGCCGCCCCAATTCCAGTTCCCGCCGGCTTGCGGGATCCAGGTCGGGACTTGCTGCGCCACCGCTTCCGAACCAGGCCTCTCTTGCCCTTGAGCAGCGGCCAGGCTCTCGACGGTGGACCCTGGGGGGGGAACAGGCAAGCGCCTCGCTTCGTTGGGGTGCTGCCCAGGTTGCTCTTCTACCTGCAAGTCAGCAGCTTGGGAAGTTGCAGGCTGGGAGGAGCGAAGGGAGTCCAGAGTAGGAACAGCTGCCGTGGGCGTTGTCGATGAAGCAGACCGGGAGGACGGTGTTGCCTGAGCTTGGGCCTGCTGCGCCTGCCGCCGTGCATGGGCCGCCGCCCCTTCGGCCAAGAGCGGCTGCAGCCGCTGCCGGTTTAGCTCTTCCGGTGTGAGCGCTTTTTCGGGAGGGGATCCTTCAACAGGGGCCGAGGCGGGAAGAGGGGGAACGGAGGGAGCCGCTGTTGCTGCCAGGCGCGAGGAGGATTGGGCCTCGGCCAAGGTGATGGGATCCCCCAACAGGCTGGCGCCGGTGGGAGCAACCGGCTCTGAGCCAGGATCGCGGCTCCGCTGGGCCGCCCAAAAGCGCTGATAGCCCTCCAGATTGGTGGGCAGGGGATCCAACTGGGCAAAGACGGCCTCCCCCATCCCCAACCACAAGGAGCTGCCCCAGCACAGGGCCAACCATTTTGCCCAAGGGCTGAAGCCCTGCGGGAAGTTGCCGGATCTCACCGTAAAAACCGCCACAGTAGAGAGAAGCCCACCCCACCGAAAATCATATTCGGCAACCAGGCGGCCAGCCAGGGATCGATATGCTCAACTCGGCCCATGGCGCGTCCCAGGCTCATCAGTACATAGTAAATAAACACCAGGACAATCGCCAGCGCCACACTGCCGTAGCGGCCGGTCTGGCGCACCGTCTGCAGGCCCAAGGGCGCAGCCACCAAAATGGCAAAAAAGCTGGCCAAGGGAATGGCGAACTTGAGGTGGTACTCCGTCAGGCAGCGGGCCACATCAGCAGAAGGACGTTGCTCCGCTCGATATCGCTGGCACTGCTCCCACAGCTCTGCCGCCCGTTGCTCCTGGGGCACCTTCTCGGCGTACACCAGGCCCACCAACTTGTTGACGATGTTCAGCTCCATCTCCGCCACCTGGCCCTCGTAGTAGGTGCGCCCCCGCTCGTCGTAGCGACGGATCACCACGTCTTGCAGGTGCCAGGCTTGGCCCACCTGCTGCGCCGTTTGGGCCGAGATCACCTGTGGGTAGCGCAGGTGGCCGGTCTCGGCCTTGCGATCCAAAATCAGCAGATCGTGCATCCAGCCGGTCTTCGGGTCGATGGATCCCACATGAAACCAGAGGTCGTCGTCCACCCGCACAATTTCCTCCGAGTCAAACGGAAGGGCATCCTGGGCCAGGATGAGGTTGGTGTTCAGGGTTTTCACCTTTTGGTTGGTCTCTGGCACGATCACCTCGTTGGTCAACAGCGCCAGGCCGCTGACCAGCAGGCCGATGCAGAGCACCGGAATCAACACCTTGCGGTAGGGGATCCCGGCGGCCCGCAGGGCGGTGATCTCGCTGTCAGCTCCCATCCTGCCCAGAGTAAGTAGGGTGGCAAAGAGGCCGGCAATGGGGAAGGTGACCACCAAAATGGCGGGCAAGTTGAGGAGGAGAATGTGCAAAATTGTCAGGGGAGGGGCGCCTTTTTTCACCAGCAAATCGGCGTAGATAAAAAGCTGGTTGCCCAGCATCATCACCGTGCCCCCCGCCACCCCCAAAAAGAAGGGTCGGATCATCTCTTTGCAGAGATAAAACTCCAAAAAAAAGCCCCCCAACTTCAGGGATCCCCAAAAGCTCCCCGTCTGGGCAGAAGTTCGGCGCCGTTGACCCTTGGCCAGTGGGATGGTCATGTGGCTCTGTTACCTCAGGTGCACAAGCTCAGCCAGCTCTAGAGATCCAGACGACCCCCAGCTCCGCTGGGATCCCGTCAGAGGGCGTCGGTGATGCGGAATTGAAACATCCCCTGCTGCTGCTCGTCCCCTTCCACGGTGTACTCATCCCGCTCCAAGTTCAGGGTGACCAGCCTGCCGCTGAGGCGGTTGGCGCCCCGGCACATCTGATCCAGAGCATCGCGACCGGGCAGCGGTGCAGTGCTCTCGCGGGGAATCGGATTGAGCTCGCCGCGATCGCAGAGGAGGACGGGAGCCTGGTCGGCGGTGATCCTGAAAATCTGCCCTTGGTCGGAGTACTCGGCGCGATCCCCTTCGATGGCGCGGTTGGCCTGCACGATAACCACATTGCCGAAGAAGCGGGCATCGCCGCTGGCCTGATCGATCTCCACCCGGTCGGCGTAGATCACCGTCGGCTGGTCCACATCGGCCTGGGTCTGGGGGTTTTGCAGACGCCGCGCCAGCCAGTCCCCCTCGATCTGCTCGATCACCACCTCTCCCCGCAGCTCCACCTTCTCAGGGGTAATGGTGGCCTGGTTGGCCTTGGCCTTGCGCCCCCGCTGGATGAACTCGACGGCCTCGCTAAACTCCGAGGTGCCGGTACGAGAGTTGTAAACCAGGCGGGCGGCCCGCACTTCCGTTTCGGCTTGGCGCAGCTCCTCCGTCAGGGATCCGCCGCCAGGAGCTGGGGTAGAGGTGGCCATCTGCCGGTAGAGGACGTTTTCTTCAAAAAAGAAGATCTTGTCGCGGTGGTTGCCCTCCAAGCGGGCGGAGGTGAGCACCCGCCCAGGCTCGCGCAGGGTAACCCCCCCCGTCAGCAGGCTTTGGGATTCGCGGCGGCGGTAGGTGCCCTGGGCCGACTGGATGATGGTTTCCCCCTGGCGGATTTCCAGGTTGCCTTCCCCGCGAGCAATTTGCGTGTTGCGGTCGTAGGTGAGGCGGTCGGCGACGATGGTGACCTCCTGATCCTGCTGGGCTGGGGTCGCCTGGGGATCAGCCTGGGCCAAGCGCAGATCCGCCAAGAGGGGATCCCGGCTGCCGACATCGGCCACCTCCTGCAACACCACGCCGCCGGAGAGAATGCTCTGGGCCTGTCGGCGCAGGTAGGTGCCCTGAGGGGCGCGAATCTCGAGGCCGCCTTCGCGAATGCGCAGGTTCCCTTTCCCTTCGGCCACCTGGTTGGCCCGGTCGTAGGTGAGCTGGTCAGCGGTGATGATGGTAGAAGTGGGATCCGCCCCAGCGCTGGTCGGGTCGCTCATGGGCGCGGCTGCTGGGCGTGAGGACTCCGAATCCAAGGGCAACACCGTTAGCTTGCCCTGCTGGGCGCTGAGGAGGGCAAATTGGAAGTTAAACGAGCCGGAGCGGCCCTCTAGGATCATTTCTTGCCCTTTGAGGGTGAAGGCCTCCGGCACCTCGATGCGCTCTTCGGGGGTGATTCGCAGAGCACGGGTCAGAAGCAGGCTGCCATCCTCGCTTCTCACCTCCACCCCCTCATCCAGATACAACGCGTCGGCGGTGGCGTTGTAGCGGGCACGCTTGGCCTGCCAAATCATCCGCTCGCTGCTGGCAAAAAAGGGATCCGGCACCTCTTCTTGGCGGTCGGCGCCATCTCCGTAGAAGTAGCCGTGCGCCCCCTGCTCAAACACCTGTTGCCCAGCTCTTAGCTCCACCTGGTCGGCGATGAGACGCCAACGCCGCTGGCCCCCTCGACGACCCAAGATATCTACCCTGCGGCTGACGGAAAGGGGCTGATCCGGGGGAAGGGGCTCCACCTTTACCTCTTCGATGTCGATGGACAAGGCCCAGGCAACCAGAGCAGCCAAGAGGCCGGTTCCCAAGAGCGCCACCCCCAGGTTGGAATTGAAAAATCGCCGCATCCTGTTCTCGCCGCTGCCTTACGTTGATCCCTAACCCATGAGCCCCAGCGGGGCCAACACCCAAGCCGGCACACTAGGCTGTAGCTTATCGCAATTTGCGGGCCGCCTCGGCGGGATCCCGATCACCTCTAGGGTTCTGGCTTATCCCAGACGGCTGAGGATAAAGCCCAGCCCCAGAAACAGCCCCAGCCAAAAGTGGAGGCCGACGGCGATGAACTTAGAATGGCTGATCCGCTGCGGCTGGTCGTGATAGGCCCCCAGCAGGCGGGATAGCCGCACCGCAAAGGGGATCCCGGCAAAACCCAGCAACGTCCAAGCCGGAAAAGCCCCCAGCCCGACAAACAGCAGCAGCAGGCCAAAAATGCTGCCGCAGATCCAGGGGATGAGACGGGCGGAGCGCCGAGTGCCCAGGCGGGCCACCGGCGAGCGCTTGCCGGCAGCCAGATCGTCCTCCACCTGATGGAAATGGGAGCAAAACAAAATTAAGCTGGTGACCATCCCCACCACCAGTGAGGCCGCCAGGGCTGGCAGCGACCAGCTTTGGCTTTGGCTGTAGTGGGCGGCCAAAACCGCCAGCGGCCCGAAGCTCAAAAAACAGAGGAGCTCCCCCAGGCCGTAGTAGCCCAGGCGCAGGGGCGGCCCCTGGTAGGCGTAGCCCAGCCCGCAGGCCAGCAGCACCAATAGCAGCACCGTCGGATCCGATTGCCGCCAGCTCAGCCACAGGATCCCCGCCAGCCCCAAAGCCAAAAAGGCGTTGCCCACCCAAAACACCTGAACCGGCCTGCCCGTCAAGCTGACCAGCGAGTGGAGCTTGTTTTTGTCCACCCCCGTCTGGGCATCAAACACGTCGTTGCTGATGTTGACCCAAGCCAAAAGACAGATGGCGGCCCCCAGAAACACCGCCAAAACCCCCACATCCATCGCCCCTGACTGGGCGTAGGCGATGGCGGATCCCACCCAGATGGGCATGATCGCCACGCTGTACATGGGGGGCTTAAGGGCGGCCATCCACAACTGTCGCCGAGAGCGGCCCTCCCAAGTGCCCTTTTCCGCAAGCTGTACTGGGCTGGCCTTTGGACTCCTGCGCGTTCTCTTTGACGGTTCCGGCTGTGCGAGCATGTTGGATCTAGCTCTCTCTGGGTTCTGTGTTTGCTCTGTATTTGTTAGGTTAGGGGGCTTCTGTTCCCATCCCCAAGGATGCTAAGAAACCTTGCAATCCGTAAAGAAACGCCTGGGATCCGGCGCTGGCGAGCCTGAGCTGCCGGCTGCCCCCCTAATCTCATATCCTGAAACGCCTTTCTGCAGCTTCCCTTGCCGGTTGAGATGACGGTTGTCCTGTTTTCGGCCAAGGTAGGATCGTTCTCTTTTGCTTGCGCATGACTTCTTCTCTTTTCCCCTGGAAGGGTGGGTCCGGACGCACGAAATGGCCCAGAGCCTGGCCGCCCATTCACGCCTCTGCTGGGCCAGCAGAGGTGGAACACGCCTGGGATCCCCTGCTAGCGACCTGCCAAGAGATGGCGCGAGCGCGGGGGATCCCCCAGATTCTCAGCCTATCGCAGCCCATCTCAGGGCTAGATCCGCTGGCAGTGCTGACCCGGCAGTTGGGCTCGCTCCCCCCCAACCGCTCCTCTAGCTATTGCTATCTCTCCCACCAGGCGCAAGGGGAAAGGGTGCGGGTGCTGGGGTGGGGATCCCTGCGGCAGCTCGACCTTTCAGGAGAGGGGAGATTTCAGGCGGCACGGGCCTTTGTGCAAGCCCTACAGCCCCATGTCCACACCGCTCCTGGCAACCTAGAGTCCCCAAGCAGCCGTCAGGAGCGCCCTTTGTGCTTCTGCCGTTTTGGCTTTGCCCCCAGGAGCGGCGGGGGGGCAGCACTGGTCCTGCCGCGCTGGCAACTGTTGCAGGTGGGGGGGGAGCTGACGGTGGCGCGGCTTAACCTAGAAGTCGGCCCCGAAAGCGACCCGGCGGCCTTGGCTGGCCAGATTGCCGCTTTTTTTGCCCGCATGCAGCGTCTTTCCCAGGCTCCCTTGCCCGGTTGGGAGCTGCAGCCCCCTCTACCGGTAGCGGTAGCGGAAACACCTCTCTTGGCTCGCATTCAAAAAGCCCTGCAAGCGATTCAGGCGGGATCCCTGGAAAAAGTGGTGCTGGCAGAGGCTGTGGATCTGGCGTTGCCCTCCCCTCCCCCGATCCCTTCGCTGCTGGCCTATCTGGAGGCCCATCACCCCGATTGCAGCGTCTTCGCCTTTGCCCTGGAAAGCCAGAGGGATTTTCCTCCCCAGATCTTCTTGGGAGCCAGCCCAGAACGGCTACTGTCGGTGTGGCAGGGCCGGGTGCAGATCGATGCGCTGGCCGGCTCCGTCGCCCGCGGCGCCAACGGCCACCAGGATCGCATGTTGGCCGAGCAACTGCTCCGCAGCCCCAAAGACCGCCGCGAACACCAGTGGGTGGTGCGCTCGATCCAAGAGGCTCTGGGCCGGCTGGGGATGGAGCCCCGGATCTCCCCTCAGCCACGGCTGCGCCGTTTGGCCAACATCCAGCATCTGCAAACGGTGATCGAGGCCGAACTCCCTACGGAGGTGCATCTGTTCGACCTGTTGGCCCAGCTCCACCCCACCGCAGCGGTGGGAGGCTATCCGCAGCAGGCGGCGCTGCAGTGGCTGGAGCAGTGGGAGCCCTTTGACCGCTCGAGCTATGCCGCCCCGCTGGGCTGGGTGGACTTGCAGGGCAATGGCGAGTTGGTGGTTGGGATCCGCTCGGCTTTGATCGCGGGGAAGCGGGCCCGCCTGTATGCCGGCGCCGGCATCGTGGCCGATTCCAACCCCGCCCAGGAGCTGGCCGAGATCCGCCTCAAGTTGCATTCTCTGGCCCAGGCGCTGGCCTTGCAGCCCTTGCCCGACTAGATCCTCTCGATCCGGCAGGGGAGAGAGCTGCTCCAACTGCTTCGCAAACGGTTACAGTTAAGAAGCTGGCCCTTCCGTTGGCCTCGACTGCTCGGCAGCATGGTGACCCTGAATCCCACCCATTCCTCTCGTACGGCCGGATCCCGCGCGCAAGTGGGGCTCTGGCCCGGCCTGATCCAGCACTACCGGGACTGGCTCCCCGTCAGCTCCAGCACCCCCGTAGTGACGCTGCATGAGGGCAATACTCCTTTGATCCCCTCTCCCGCGCTGAGCCAACGGCTGGGGCGAGACTGCCAGGTTTACCTGAAGCTGGAGGGCCTCAACCCCACCGGCAGCTTCAAGGATCGGGGCATGACCATGGCAGTGTCCAAAGCCAAAGAGGCGGGGGCGGAAGCGGTCATCTGCGCCAGCACCGGCAACACGTCGGCAGCAGCCGCTGCCTATGCGGCCAAAGGGGGCCTGCGGGCCTACGTGCTGATCCCAGATGGCTACGTGGCCAAGGGCAAGCTGGCCCAGACCCTGATGTACGGGGCCGAGATCATCGCCATCCAGGGCAACTTCGACCAGGCGCTGGCTATGGTGCGGCAACTGGCGGAAGCTTACCCAGTGGCCCTGGTCAATTCTGTCAACCGCTTTCGGCTGGAGGGGCAGAAGACCGCCGCCTTCGAGGTGGTGGATGCCTTGGGGGATGCCCCCGACTGGCTCTGTATCCCCGTGGGCAATGCCGGCAACATCACCGCCTACTGGATGGGGTTTTGTCAGTACCATCAGCAGGGCAAGGCTAGCCGCCGCCCGCGTCTCTACGGCTTTGAGGCTGCCGGCGCCGCTCCCATCGTTCTGGGCCGGGTGGTGGAACACCCGGAAACGGTGGCTACGGCCATCCGCATCGGCAACCCTGCCAGTTGGGTGAAGGCCAAGGCGGCCGTCCAGGCCAGCGGTGGCCGGGTGGATAGTGTAACCGACGAGGAGATCCTGGCCGCCTATCGTCTGCTGGCGGCGGAGGAAGGGATCTTCTGCGAGCCGGCCAGTGCCGCTGCAGTGGCTGGATTGCTGAAATGGCGGGATCAGGTGCCTGCCGGCGCCCAGGTGGTGTGCGTGCTCACCGGCAACGGCCTTAAGGATCCCGACACGGCCGCCCAACAGGGATCCGCCGCCATCCACACAGGAGTAGCCCCCGATTTGGCTGCTGTAGCCCGCCTGATGGGCTTTTAGCGCCGCTGGTCGTGGTTGTGCCACCTGGTAGTACCCCTGGATAAATGGGGTGCTGGCTCAAGTTGGCGACGAAGCCGAGAGGCGTCTCCTTCTCAGGTGGGCTACCTGGTAATTGCCGCCAGCGCCCGTAGAGGAGCCTTGGCTGAATTGGGAAGAGCTAGAGGACTTTTGGCAGTTGGTGGACAAGCTGCAACTGCCTGCGGAAGTGGTGAGACAGGTTTCTCAAGAAGTGGCAGCCGAGCTGGGGGATCCCGGCGTTCCCCCCCTGGAAGTCCTGGTGCAGGGGTTTACTCGTCACTGCGGCTAGAAGGCTGCGCGGGCGACTGATAGTTGCGGATGGCTCGCCTGACCAAAGTGAGAAAGGCATAGGCCCGTTGATCGTTGGGATCCAAGCGCATCACGGTTTGAAAAGCCGCTTCGGCCTGCCGCAGGACCTCGAGATCGAGTTGTCCATCCACCTCTGCTTCCAGTTGAGCCTTTTGCAACAGCAGGGCTCCCCGGTTGTAGTGGGCTGCAACATGGGTGGGATCTGCCGCCAACACGGCCTCCAGCTCGGCCAGTGCCGGATCCAGATAGCCACTCATGCCCAGCACCCAGGCCAGCTTGTAGCGAGCTTCGGTGTGCGCGGGATCCTCGGCAACTGCCCGGCGAAAGGCCTGGATGGCAGCCGGAAAATCGCCTGCCTGAACCGCCGCAATGCCTTCTTGGTAACTGTCGCCGGCCATAGGCAAGGTTGGGCTCGAGTCGAGGGATCCCCAATCTGCAGCTTAGCCCTTTCCAGACAGGATCTCCCAGTTTTCTCAGCGCCTTTTCCCCCCTGGGCCTGCCATCTGCGGCAGGGGAAACTGCATCAGCAGGAGATCTGAGACTGCGCGAAGCCTGCTCCGGTCGAACTCTGCCCCTTCCTAGGATGAACATAGCCACTGATTGTCAGGTGTGAACTATGAACGCCAAACTGGTCTTCCTGCCGCTGGCTTTGGGGCTGTCGATGGCTCCGGCCACCGCCGTTTTCCCGCAGACCCTGGGCCTCTACCCCCCGCTGCAAAGGCTACAACTGGCCGACAATCGGCTGGAAACCGGCACCCGCTCCATCATCGTCAACCCAGTGCCTTCCAACTTGCAGGTCAACCTGGAGCTGGATCGGCGCGGCTCTAACCCCATCTACCGGCCCGGCGAGCCGATTGCCATTACCGTGAGCACCAATCGCGACGCTTACGTCTACCTCTTCAGCATCCAAGCCGATGGCCGCACCCATTTGATTTTGCCCAACCGCTTCTCGGGTGGAAACGAGTTTTTGCGGGCCGGCGAAGCGCGCACCTTCCCGCCCCCTGGCGCCCGCTACCGCCTGACCATCGCCCCGCCCTTTGGCCAAGCCCAAGTATTGGCGGTGGCCTCCCTCCGTCCCCTCAACTTCCAGGAGATTGCCTCTTTTGAGCAGGGTGGCTCCTTTGCCAATGTACGGGTACGGGGATCCCAACTGGGCGATGCCATCGCCCGCGCCATCGTCGTCGAGGAGATCCCTGCCACCGAGTGGGTGACCACCACTCGCTTCTATCGGGTTGCACCGTGGTGACCCCGGCAATGGAGATCCCAGACCCGCCCTAATCCCAGAGTCTGGAACCGACAGCCAAGCAGGCTTGTCTTGCCGCTGCCGGCCTAGACCGAGCCGAAGCTGAGGCCTAGGAGAAGAACAGCCGCCAAGCTCACCACCAGCATTAGACCAGCAGGCAGAAATTGGCCGGTTTTGCGGTAGCGCAGGGCAAAGAGAAGGGATCCCAGCACCGCCGTCCCCAAGCCCAGACCCAGCCCCCAGCGGGGATCTGTTCCCAGTAGCCCGTAGCTGACGCCGCTGAGGGCGGCCCCCACCAGGCCGCTAATTAACGACTTGGAGCTTCTGCCTTTCACATAGCCGACGACCCCGCCTAGCAAAAGCAGCGCTCCATAGACGAGCAAAGTCATCTGTGCGGCCATCATGGCTGGGAAAAACCCCCCTAGCTCGGTCTAGTCGACAACAATTTCACGAATCAAGGGCAGGCGGATGCTGATGTAGCGGTTGAGAATTGAGGCATCGACGTTGCTGAGGGCATGTTTTTTTTGGCAAGCACTCAGAAGCAGATTCACCAAGTCATCGTCGCGCTGATTGAGCCAATCTGGCCTGCCGATCTCGCTGACCAAAGACCAGAACTGGCGTACCATTTCAGGGGTCATGGCATCCATTGTGTAGGGTAAGGGCTGAACTGCGAAAGTGCAAGAGAAAGAGGGGTCTAGGCCATCGATCCCATTCTAGGGAAAACGCCCTGTCCATGAAGGCAACATTTCAGCTCCGTCACAACTTAGGATAAGATGTCATGCTTTCCCATAAACCTCAGCAAACCCCAACCAACCCTGCTTCAGAAGGCTCTGAACCAGAAGCTTCCAGCGCTAATAAAATAAAGCAATAATGACTCTTGCCCAATCTCGACATCGGCATCAAAAGGCTTACAGGCAGACCGGCCAAAACTTCTCAGGGAAGGCGCAGAAGCTTGGCAGGCCTGGACGCTAGTGCAGGGCGTACTGCAACCCATAGGCTCCTTCTTCTCCTGGTTTGTGGGTGTTGGCCCGGAGGGTGTAGGTGCCGCTGCGAGGCAAAAAGGCAATTATCAGGGCATCGCTGCCGCCGCCTTGGTCGTCATCCCAAGCCATCACCTCTCCCTCCGGGTCCAACAGTTGCAAAAAGGCATCGAAATCAGAGCTGGCCATCGAAGCGAGTAGGATCTGGCCGGCCCGGGCAGCGATGGGGTGTTCTTCCATCCAACTGCCGTCTTCAGGGTGTTGGGCGGATCCCTTCTGCAGACGGCCCGACACCGTTTGCTGCCAATCGACCTGGGCCAGCCGGTAGGTCAGCCGGTAGGTGCCAGTGGATGCCGGCTTGAAGCTTGTGGCCCGCAAGGTGTAGGTGCCTTCCTGCAGCAGCCGCACCGCCAAGAGGGCATTAACATCTGGGCCGGAGTCGTCGTCAAAGCCGATTACCCGCCCTTGGCCGTCCACCAGCTCCAGGTAAGGGTCAAAGTCTTCGCTCTCCAGGGCGGCGATCAGGATCTGGCCCGCCTCGGCGGCCACAGGGATCCCATCCCAGTAGCTGCCGTACTGGGGGCTGACCTCGTCCCCCCCTTCAAGAGTTCCTGTCAGGGTTTGGCTGCCTCTCCACAGGGGAGAGGGAGTCAAGGCGGCTCCCACTTGTGTGCTCCCCTCTCCCACGGGGTTCAACAGCCGACAGCCGCTGGCCAACCCCAAAGCCACCCAAGCAAGGGCCAAACGGGATCCCCAACCGAGGAAAAACCCAGAACTAGAACATAAGCTCGACATCCAATCGACGAGGATCCGTCTAGAGGGAATGGAGACCACAGACTCAATTCTACTCCTTGGGCGGAGCCCGGCCAGGGACGGCAATTTACAGAGCATCCCAAGCTTGCAAGACGGCCTCTAGGGCCAACCGCCCGTGGCTGAGATGGGTCCCCCCCTGTAAGTAGACGATGTAGGGCTCGCGCATTGGCCCATCGGCGGAGAGCTCGGCGCTGCTGCCGGCAACAAAAGTGCCCGCCGCCATCACCACCGGGTCGGCATAGCCGGGCATCACTTCTGGGATCGGGGTGAGGTAGGAATCCACTGGCGAGCTGCTTTGGATAGCGCGGCAAAAGGCCTGCAACTTCTGCGGGGATCCCAGTTGAATGGCCTGGATGATGTCGGTGCGGGACACCTGGGGTGACGGGGAAACAGGATAGCCCAGATCGTGGAACACCTGGGCGGCCAGATGGGCGATCTTGACCGCTTCGGCCACCATCTGTGGAGCCAAAAACAGCCCCTGGAACAGCAGGCGATTGAGATCGAAAGTTGCTCCCCCTTCCGAGCCGATCCCTGGCGCTGTCAGCCGGCAGGCAGCCTGCTCCACCAGCTCGGCCCGCCCCGCCACATAGCCCCCCGCCGGGGCCAGGGTGCCGCCTGGATTTTTGATTAGGGATCCAGCAATCAAATCTGCGCCCACGTGGGTGGGCTCTTGGGTTTCCACAAACTCGCCATAGCAGTTATCGACCAAGACCACCACCTCCGGGTTTTGTGCCTTGACGATCTGGATCATCTCGGCAATCTGGGCGATGGAAAAGCTGGGACGCCAGTCATAGCCACAGGAGCGCTGGATGTGAACCAGGCGGGTTTGCGGTTTGAGGGCCGTTTTCAGGGCCTGCCAATCGACATCTCCTTCCCGCAGATCCAACTGACGATAGGTAACGCCGAACTCCCGCAGGGATCCCCGCCCCGATCCCCGCAGGCCGATCACCTCCTCCAGAGTGTCGTAGGGGGGGCCGGTGATGGCCAACAGCTCATCCCCCGGCCGCAGCACGCCAAACAGGGCACAGGCAATGGCATGGGTGCCAGACACCATTTGCAGCCGCACCAGCGCCGCCTCACAGCCCATGATCTGGGCAAACACCCGATCCAAAACCTCTCGTCCCCGGTCGTCGTGACCATAGCCCGATACGCCGGCAAAGTGATGGGATCCCACCTGCTGGTCGCGGAAGGCCTGCAGCACCCGCGCCAGGTTCTCCCTAAGGACCCTATCTATCGCCTGAAACTGATCCTGCAAAGCTGCTTCTGCTTTGTCCAAAAGCTCCTTCGCTTTCCAAGAGATCTCTCTGACCACCGGGTCCACCCCACTTCTTCTAAGCAAACCGGCCTTCCGGCTAGCAGGTCGGCCACAGAGGCCAAAAACGGCTTTTCAGACCTGCTCTTGGTAACGATATTTCTACGGGATCCCTATCTTATAAAAAGCTTAACTTCAGTCAACATCTCTTCATTCTCCCTTTCAGTCTCTGTCTGAGCTGGAAAAAGCACCCTGGCTCACCAGGTTGTATAATGGCCACAAGTTCTGTAAGGAGAAAAGAGAAAAGATAGCAATAAACAATAAGGAGATGCTCGCCCTGAGAGCAGAGGTCGATTCAGCAAGTGCTGATTCTCTCTGTTGAATTTAAGTTTAGTAAAAGCATTTTCGGCAGAACCTATCTGTGTAAGTTCTGCCACTAAGTTTGCCCTTTTCGAGCAGTCTGGAGACCTTCTCCACTTGAATTTGGAGTTCCGAATTCAGGGAACCTCTCCTTGCCTGAGAAGTGGTGCTGGCTCCCAATCCCTTAAAAATGAAGACGGCCTAAATTTATTCTTAACCCCTGAACCAGATCCCTGGGGGAGATGTTAACTTAGACTTAACCCAAGAGGTTAGTGCCGATGCCAAAGCCGATCTTCATCTTCTGGCGTAGCCCTTTCTGCAAGTTGCCGGGCCGCGATCATGCCTGAGGTGGGGGCTGTTTCCTAGGGATCCTTTGCGAGGGTGAGGCGCTAACTTTAGGTGTAAACTGACACAACCGGGAGAGTACCCATGACTAAGCTTGTGATCCAAGGGAAAAACGTCGAGATTACCGACGCCATCCGCAGCTACGTTCAAGAAAAAATCGAGCGGGCTGTCAAACATTTTGCCCAGATCACCAGTGAAGTGGATGTCAATCTATCGGTAGCCCGTAACCCCCGCATCAGTGCCAACCAATCTGCCGAAGTTACCGTCTACGCCAACGGCACCGTCATCCGGGCGGAGGAAAGCAGCGAGAACCTCTACGC
Organism: Thermostichus sp. MS-CIW-15; assembly: GCF_054060575.1. NCBI lineage: Bacteria > Bacillati > Cyanobacteriota > Cyanophyceae > Thermostichales > Thermostichaceae > Thermostichus > Thermostichus sp. MS-CIW-15. Next base: position 112,719 of record NZ_JBSSDI010000003.1, read on the forward strand.
CAGCATTGACCGCGTTGCCGACAAGCTGGCCCGCAAGCTGCGCAAATATAAAGAACGCAACGGCGTTCACCGCATCCGCCATTCTCCCAAAACCTCGGTGGCAGTGGCCCAGCAGCCCCTCACCGATCCTCTGAATACAGAACGGCAAGCAGAGCTGCCCCCTGAGGTGGTGCGCACCAAGTATTTCGCCATGCCTCCCATGACAGTTCAGGAGGCGCTGCACCAGTTGGAGCTGGTGGATCATGATTTTTACGTGTTCCGCAACATCGAAAACGGCGAGATCAACGTCATCTATGTCCGCAAGCACGGCGGCTACGGGCTGATCCGCCCCCATCCCTAGAGGAGACCCTGCGGGCTTTCTTGTTTGCCTTAGGTCTCAGGGGCAGCGCCTGCTGGATCAGGTGGATGAGCTGCTTGAGATGGTGATGCAGCAGGAGATCCTGCCAGTTGCGAGGCGAGACCGATCCTTGGCTTGGCCAGCCCTAGGCAGCTTTGCCCTCCTCTTTAATTCCCGCCTTCTTCCAATCGTAAAAGCTGCCCTCACCCCCAGCCCCTCTCCCACAAGGGAGAGGGGAAAGTCAGGGATCGGCCAACTAGATGTTGGGGAGCCGTTTGCACCGTGGCTCCCCGACCAAGAGGGCCTCGAAGAAAAGAGAAGGGAGAGGGCTCTATTCTTCAGCGGCGGAGAGGCTCCCCAACGGCCAGCACCTGCTGCAGGAACTGATCCTGGTGCTGGCGCAAGACGCCCAGATCCGGGCCGTGGTTGAGTAAGACGAAACGGGTGCCATCCGGAAGCTGCCCCACCATCATCAGTCGGTTGGCGGCAGAGCCCACCTGGGCGATCGTGCCCGGGGGCAGAGCGCGGAGCTGCAAAGGGCTGTGGCCGACCCCGGCCACTGGCAGGACACGCCTGGGATCCCCGTCTGTGGCCTCAAGCAGATGTTCCCACAGATGGGCCAGGGCGCGGGGGGAGAGGTACAGCTCTTGCCCGCCTGGGCCAAGGCGAATTTCCAACTGGGCAGGGGCCAGTTTGGGATCCAGATGGGCAACCGGCTGAGCTACCAACCGCTGCTGCAGGTACTCCAGCAGGGCTGTTCTGCCTGCCAGCTCCGCCAACAGGGCTTCTGCCATGGCCCGATCGTTGCCGCCGTTGAGGATTTGTAGCAGGGATCCCAGGCGCAGCGAGGTGTAGCCGGCCAGGCAATGGATCTCCTCCGGCAGCTCCCTTAACGTTGACCCGGAGCCGCCGAGGGTCACAGGATAGGGCCCCTGGGGATCTCGGAGGAGCTCGGCAAGCCGGCGGGCGCTGGCCAGAGAGTCAGGCTGACCCAGCAAGCGGAAGGGGGGCACCACCTTCACCTCGCCGTCGATCTGGCGAATGCCGAGGTTGTGCAGGTGGCGGGCCAGCTCGGCCACATTGGCCTCCCGGAAATAGGGATCCCCGCCGCCCACCACGACCAAGTCTCCCGTCAAGCGCTGGCCGGAGCGGTGGCTGGTGGTGTAGAAGCGAGTTTGGAAGCGATACTCATAGCCCCACTTTTCCAGCGCCATCAGGCTGAGGGCCAATTGATCCAAAGCCCCCACCGGCAAAGGCCGATCCAGCAGGTGCTCCGCCAAGAGCTCGCCTTCGGCTGTCCAAAGCAGGATCCCCTGTTGAGAGAGCGCTCCCCCTTGGGCCGCCAATCCCTGCAAAAAACCGGACAAGGCCACGGCGTAGGGGGAATCCTGCCACTGCGACGATTGCCCACGGGGCCACCAGGGGGGAAGGCCGGGCGTGCCACTGGGGGAAGGCAGCGGCGGCGGCGGGGTGGGGATGGGGGGGAAGGGGTTTTGCGCCGCTGCTGTAACCTCAGCCTGGACACCCTGAGAGGGGGTTTCGGCACTGCTGCGGTTGTTCCAGCAGGCCCCCAGGGCCAGAGAACAAACCAACGGGATCCCTGCCCAGAGGAAACGGCGCTGGGAGCTCAACCCCTGTAGGATAGACAACATGCTCACCTCCCAAAAGACATTGGCAAAGAGAACGAGCTGGCAAAACTTGAAGCTACTCTAGTGCCATCTCAATGGCTCTGGCAAATTTTCCCCTTGCCCACTGCCCCTCTTTTGCCGAGGCGACCCCAGATGGGCAAATCGGCATTTTCTTCCTTCACACAGAAGAGCGGGATCCCTGTCACGCCAAGCTTAATTTGGTTCCTAGCTGATGCTAATTGGCGGGAGATTCGCCCCTCGCCCAACCCTCCACTGTAACTTTTGTTGTAAAGCCTGTAACGCTTTTGTAACGGATGATGAGCTGCTTTTGGCCGCTCTTTATAGAAGGTTAGAATGGAAGAATTTAAGCTCTAAGCATTCTCAGCCACCCATGGGGAACCCTCAGCGATGGCTCAGTTGGAGAAACAAGCCTTCCTGGAGCGATGGCGCGAGATTCTGGCCCCTTATTCCCTGGGCTATCGCCTTCGGCTGTTGTCGCAATTGGTGCGGCGGAAATTTCAGGCCTACCTGGAGCCCTTCGGCCTGACCGCTTCCCACTGGGTGGTGCTTTGCTGCCTCTGGGAAGAAGACGGGATCCCCACCTCCACTATCTGCGAGCGCCTGCAGCAGTTGGGGGGTACCATGACCGGTGTCTTGGACGGCATGGAGAAACGGGAGCTGATCCGGCGGCAGCGGGATCCCAAGGATCGGCGGATCTGGCGGGTTTACCTCACCCCTGCCGGAGAGAAGTTGAAAGAAATTTTGCCCCCTCTCATTTGGGAGTTGCGGGAGCAGACCTACGGCTGTCTCAGCTTAGAAGAACGGGCAACCCTGTCGCGGCTGGTGGATCGGCTGATTGCCCACTTGTCGGAGGAGTCGGAGGCCGCGGTGGTGGCAGAGCCGCACCATCGCTTGTCCTATTGACACTGATACATTTACGCTGAACACTGCTGAGCATTACTGCTCAGCGGTGAAGCGATAGCATTCTGTCCGTTTCCGTTGTCACTACGCGACGCTGACGCGACCGCGCTACTCGGACGGAGTCCAAACAGAAAGGCGGTATCCCGCAAAGCCCTGAGCATAACACCCAGAGCGCCTTGCCAATCTCGTGGTAGCCTATGGTTGCACTTCGGGCATCTAAACACCTTTGCGCCACCCAACTTGGTGTGGATGTGCCCGCACTTGGTACAGGTTTTGCTGGTGTACGCTTCCGATACTTCCACGACAACCACGTTTTTCTTCTTGGCTTGAAACTTCAGGAACTGCTTGAACCGATAGTGCGCCCAGGTGAGCATCGCCCTTGCTGTCTTGCTACCAAACTTCCTCCCTGCCTTGGCAACCATCTTGGCTGACTCGAAAGTGGGGAGGAATATCAATCGGTAGTTATCCGTTAGGAACGCCGCTACCTTGCGATGGCACTCGTCCACCAAGTTCCTGATGCGCTCCCGCAAGCGAAACGCCGCTTGCCGCATCCGTCTACGCTTAGGCCTCGGCGCTTTACTCAGCCTAGACTGTAGGTCATCTAGGTGGTAGCATAGCCGGGCGATTCTACCGAAATCCCCTTTAGCGATGTCCACAAAACCTGATCCATCAAACCCTGTAAGGAAGCTTCTTACTCCAGGATCAAGTGCGATCACCCCCTTTGCTAACGAACACTGCTCGTTCACGGGCTCAGGAAAGATGGCATACCATCTGTCTTTCACCCGCATTAGCTCAGTTCCACGTGCCCATTCTCTGGGCATCTCCTCGGATGCACGGAACGCCAAACCTCGGGTGAGTTTCGGATACCACGTCCCATTGCGAAAGTTGCCGGCGTTGAATTGCAGCGTATGCGACCTGTCCCGCACACTGCGAAACCTCGCGTCTTTGCTTCGGCGAAACGCCAACCACGCCTCGACGACCGCGTTCTGCTTGATGTGGCAGGGGGCGTCCTTCACCCACCCGGGCAGGTCGGAGCGCAGGATGATGTCCCGCAGCTTTCTGGCCGTTTTTGGGGCACCATGCTGACGCTGATAGGCAATCGCTTGGTTGTAGCAGTACCGGCACGCCGCTTGCCACCGCTTCCAAACTTTAGCCAGCGCTGGCTCCGGATAAATCCGTATCTTTCTCGATTGCAGCCCGGTATTTTCTGAGTCCGTAGAGCCGACTGCTGAAGCAGTGCAGGATGGTGAGGATATCCTCAACCAGTTCCTGCTGGGGAGAAAGGTGATCGTCATCGAGAACCAAGATTTCGCACCCGTATTGACGGCAGTACCACTCAACGAACTCAAATCCAAACCGGCAGAGTCGATCCCGGTGAGCGACCACAATTGTTCCGACATCTCCCGCACGAACTCGTTCCAATAAGGCAAGGAACTTTGGTCTTTTGAAGTCGAGACCGCCGCCAACCTCTCCGACCACTTCGGCTCCAGGATAGAGGTTAACCAGTCTTGCAATCTGTCTCTCCAAGTCTGGTTTCTGCCCTCGACTGCTGACTCGGGCGTACAAAACAACTCGTTTATCCTTTCTGGGTGTTCTGACGTAACTGTCGAGGTCATACCTTCTCGCTCTACTAGATGGTGTGCGTATTGCCTTAATCCAGCCTTTCTGTTCCCACCGTCTGAGGGTGTGGAGACACACCCCAAAATAAGCTGCTGCTTCTCTCGGTTTTACATACCTAGCCATGCCAGGCAGCCATACTGAACATACTGGGCATTATTTTCAGTATAGTCCAGCATATCATTGACTAGAGTCATGCTCCCACCCAGGGGATTCTTACGCAGCCCAAAATGGACTCGTAAAGGCGCTGTCAAGACGCCCCTAGACAGTCCTTTGAGGCATAACCTCAAAGTTCTGCTTACTTCGGACTGAAGTTCCTCCAGGTTAGTTATTGCCGCATCTATGGGTTGACGGTTGAGCTGATGGGGATCTCTGCTGTGTTGCTCCTAGACTGTTCTCCCTTAAGTCTTTCCTCGGCTGAGGCGCGGGAGAAATTGCTGTATTTGCTGGCCCAACTGGCTTACCGCGAGGGATCCTTTACCCTCACGTCTGGGCAGCAAAGCACTTACTACATCAACTGCAAGCCGGTTACCCTCCACCCCCAGGGAGCCTACCTGGTGGGATCCCTGCTGCATCGGCTACTGCCCCCTGAGACCGAGGCAGTTGCCGGCATGACCTTGGGGGCGGATCCCTTGGTCACAGCGGTGAGTTTGGCCTCTCTGCAGGCTGAGCCGGCCAACCTGGCGGCCCTGATTGTCCGCAAAGAGCCTAAGGGACATGGCACCCAGGCCTGGATCGAGGGGCCGGAGTTGCCGGCGGGCAGCCGGGTTTGGATCTTGGAGGATGTGGTGACCACCGGCGGCTCGGCTCTCAAGGCTGTCGAGCGGGTGCGGGCAGCGGGCTATCGGGCAGAAGGGATCCTGGCTTTGGTGGATCGACTGGAAGGGGCAGAGGCCCGTTACCGCGAAATGGGGATCCCCTTTCGCCGCCTGTTTACCCTTGAAGAGGTGCGTGCCTGCCATCAGAGTCTCCGCCAGGGCTTGGTGGGCTGGCCGGTTTTGGGAGGTGAGGGGGGTTCCCAAGCCTGCTCTTGAGAGGCTCCCCATCTCTCCTCCGCTGCAAGAGCTGGCCAAGCCAAAAAGGCCGTTGGCGCTTTTGACCTTTGGTCTTGGTTTTGTCGATTGGTAGCTGTCATTGGGCTGTAGAAGTGACAGGATAGGCGGTGAAATAGGGCGAAAAGGGTTTAGCCATGCGCATGGGCAGACTCAGTGGCATCCTCTTGCACCCCACCTCGCTACCGGGGCCATTTGGCATCGGCGATCTGGGGCCGGCTGCCTACCGGTTTGTGGATTTTCTGGTGGAAAGCGGCCAGCGCCTCTGGCAGGTGCTGCCCCTTGGCCCCACCGGCTGGGGCAACTCCCCCTACATGAGCTTTTCTGCCATTGCCGGCAACCCACTGCTGATTAGCCCGGAGCTGCTGGTGAAAGCCGGCTGGCTGGAACCCAACGGCTGGCAGGATCTGCCCCAATGGCCAGCCATCCAGGCGGGGAATGCTGAGCGGGTGGACTACGAAACCGTGATCCCCTTCAAGCTGGGCTTGTTGCGCCGCGCCTGGGCCACCTTCAAAGACAAGGCCACCGCCGCCGACTGGGAAGCCTTTCAAGCCTACTGTGCTGCCGAGGCCGATTGGCTGCCGGACTACGCCCTGTTCATGGCCCTCAAAGAGGTGTATGGCGACCAGGAATGGACCCAATGGGATCCAGCCTTGGCACAACGGGATCCCCTGGCTTTGCAAGAGGCCCGTGACCGCCATGCCGATGCCATCACCCGGCAGATGTTTTGGCAGTATCTATTTGCCCAACAATGGGGATCCCTAAGAGAGTACGCCCACCGGCATCAAGTGCAGCTCATCGGGGACATACCCATCTATGTCGCCCCCAACAGCGCCGATGTGTGGGCCAACCGGGAGCTGTTTCACCTGGATGAACAAGGACGGCCCTTGCAGGTAGCCGGCGTGCCCCCCGACTATTTCAGCCCCACCGGGCAGCGCTGGGGCAACCCCCTCTACAACTGGGAGGTGCTCAAGGCCCGCGGCTACGACTGGTGGATCCGGCGCATCCAGGCCATTCTCAAGCAGGTGGATTGCGTCCGCATCGACCACTTCCGCGGCTTCGAGAGCTACTGGGCCATCCCCGGCGCTGCGGAAACAGCGGTAGAAGGCGAGTGGCAAAAAGGGCCGGGGGCCGACTTCTTTCAGGCGCTGGCCGACAAGCTGGGGAAAATCCCGGTGATCGCCGAAGATCTGGGAGACATTACGCCGGAGGTGTTGCAACTGCGGGATCAATTTGGCCTGCCCGGCATGAAGGTGCTGCTCTTTGCCTTTGGCTCGGGGCCCGATAACCCCTATCTGCCTCACAGCTACGAGCGCAACTTCGTCGTCTACACCGGCACCCACGACAACAACACCGTGGTGGGCTGGTTTCATGACCCAGAACGCCCGGAGTGGGAAAAGCAAAACCTGTTGCGCTACCTGGGCTGCCAGGGATCCGACGGCATCCACTGGGATCTGATTCGCCTGGCCCTTTCTTCCGTAGCCGACCTGGCCATCATTCCCCTGCAAGATGTGATGGGCCTGGGGGCAGAGGCGCGCATGAACTTCCCCGGCAGGGCCGAGAACAACTGGGCCTGGCGCTACCGCGAGGAGATGCTGCGGCCGGAGCTGGCCCAGCGGCTGGCGGAGCTGAGCGTCACCTACGGGCGCATCTCTCCGCAAGAGTTGGAGCAACGGCGGGCAGCCCTGGCCCAAGAGCGGGCGGCTGGGTTCCCTGAAAGATTTTGAACCTCTTTTCTCAACGCCGTTCTTCGCTTGCCTCAGCAGAGACCTGTTCTCAAAGCCGCCAACAGCAGCAATTTGCCGGCACCAGGGATCCCAGCCAGATTCCAAACAAGAAGCCGGATCTCTAGTCCAGCGCTCGTGCCTGGGCCAGGAACTCCGCCACCGTCAGGGATCCCAGGTCTTGGCCGTGGCGCTGCCGCACGCTCACTGTGCCAGTTGCCTGCTCTTTTTCCCCCACAATCAGCATGAAGGGAACCTTGGCCTTCTCGGCGTTGCGGATCTTTTTGGGCAGGCGGTCGCTGTCGGCATCGATGTGGACGCGGATCCCCTGTTCTCGCAACTGATCCCGCACCTGGGTGGCATAGCCCAGGTATTGGTCGGAAACGGGCAAGATGCGCACCTGTTCCGGCGCCAGCCAGAAGGGAAAATCCCCCGCGTATTCCTCGATGAGGATGCCGATGAGCCGCTCCAGCGAACCAAAGGGAGCGCGGTGGATCATTACCGGCCGCTGCCGGGATCCGTCCTCGGCCACATAGTACAAGTCAAAGCGCTGCGGGTTTTGGTAGTCTACCTGCACCGTGCCCAACTGCCACTCCCGATCCAGCGCGTCGCGGAAGATAAAGTCCAGCTTCGGCCCGTAGAAAGCCGCCTCTCCGATCCCTTCAAAATGCGGCATTGAAAGCTTCTCCACCGCGCGGCGAATGGCATTCTCGGCCATATCCCACTCTTCCGGGGATCCCAGATATTTATCGGATTTGGGATCGCGGAAGCTGAGGCGGGCGCGAAAATCTTTGAGTTTGAGCTTGTCGAAAACCACCAGAATGAGATCGACAACCTTGAGAAACTCTTCTTCCAACTGATCGGGACGAACGAACAAGTGGGCGTCGTCCACCGTAAAGCCGCGAACGCGGGTCAAGCCCCCCAATTCCCCCGATTGTTCGTAGCGATAGACGGTGCCGAACTCGGCATAGCGCAGCGGCAAATCGCGGTAGGATCTCAGCTCTGATTTATAGATTTGGATGTGAAAAGGACAGTTCATCGGCTTCATGACAAAGCCCTGTTCAGCGGCGCGCGCCTCCTCGCTCTCGGCCATCATGGGAAACATGTCTTCCCTGTACTTCTGCCAGTGGCCGGAGATCTTGAACAGATCCACGCGGGCAATGTGGGGCGTCACCACCGGCAGATAGCCCCGCTTGAGCTGCTCCTGCTTGAGAAAATCCTCTAGCACCCAGCGCAGAGTAGTTCCTTTGGGGGTCCAAAGGGGCAGGCCCGGCCCCACTTCATCGGCAAATATAAATAGGCCCAGCTCCTTGCCCAGCTTACGGTGATCCCGCCGCTTGGCCTCTTCCAGCCGCCGCTTGTATTCCTTGAGCTCCTCCGGCGTCTCCCAGGCGGTGCCGTAGATGCGCTGGAGCTGCGGCTTGGTCTCGTCCCCCCGCCAATAGGCGCCGGCCACGCTGAGCAGGTCAAAAGCTTTGGGGTTGATCTCCTTCGTGTTTTCCACGTGGGGGCCGGCACAGAGATCCCACCACTCATCCCCCAGATGGTAGATGGTGATCGGCTCGCCTTCGGGAATGCTATCTAAAATCTCCAGCTTGTAAGGTTCGCCGAGGGCCTCGATGCGGCGCCTGGCCTCCTCCCGGCTCACCTCCTCGCGGATCACCGGCAAGCCTTTCTTGATGATCGCCTGCATCTCTTTTTTGATGCGCTCCAGATCTTCCGGCGTGAAGGGCTCGGGATGGTCAAAGTCGTAGTAAAAGCCATAGTCGGTCGTCGGGCCGATGGTTACCTGGGCCTTGGGAAACAGCCTTTGCACCGCCATCGCCAGGACGTGAGAGGTGGTGTGGCGGATGCGCTCCAGCTTGGGAGATTCGTGGGTACGCAGCAGCTTGAGGGGGCTGTTGGCCTGTTGAGGGGATGCGGCTGGTTGAGACATCGGAACCCGCTTGGCGACAAAAATGACTCTGCAGTGCTTTTATCTTAGTCTGAGGCCAGAACAGCCGGGATCCCCAACGGGGACAACTCTCTGTTTAAGAAAGACCGTCGCCTTTAAACCCACAGCTCGGCCAAGAAAAAGGGGGGAAAGCACACAGTATTCTAGAAGTGTCGCAAAGTGTCGCAACCTCTGAATTCATTCATGGTCTCTTCGCTCGCCAACCTTGCCGAACGCTCTGCCGCCGCCTCTGAACCGAAACCGGCCCCCCTTTCTGAGTCTGGAGTTGCTCCGGTCATAGCCGCCATCGATGTGGGCAGCAACTCCCTGCACATGGTGGTGGTGCGCATTAACCCCAATATCCCCAGCTTCACCATCATCTCCCGCGAAAAAGCCACCGTCCGGCTGGGGGAATTCTGCAGCCAGACGGGCGCCCTTACCCCTGCTGCCATGGAACGGGCCCGGACGGCTCTGGAGCGGTTTTGCCGCATTGCCGAGAGCTTTCAGGTGCAGGATATCGTTGCCGTGGCCACCAGCGCTGTGCGCGAGGCCCCCAATGGGCCGGAGTTCTTGAAGCGGATCGAGCAGGAGCTGGGCCTGCGCATCGAGCTGATCTCCGGCCAGGAGGAGGCCCGCCGCATCTACCTGGGGGTGCTCTCGGCCATGGAGTTCCACAATCGGCTGCACGCGGTGGTGGATATCGGCGGCGGCTCGACCGAGCTGATTCTGGGCAACGGCCAAGAGCCGGAGTTTCTACGCAGCATCAAGGTGGGGGCGGTGCGCCTGACCCAAGCTTTTTTGCACCACGATCCGCCCACCTCCGCCGAGCTGCAGGCGCTGCGGCAACATGTCCGCGGCATGCTGGAAGCTCCCATTGAGCAGATGCGGCGCATCGTCGAAGCCTCCCAACAGCCGGGATCCCTGACCTTGGTGGGCACCTCCGGCACCATCGAGTGCTTGGCCCAGTTGGATGCCCGCCGTCGGCTGGGCGCTGCCCCCACTCGCCTGCAGGGGTATGAGTTCAGCCTGGAAGCCCTGCGGGCCTATGTCAAAGAGCTGCGCTCCCTCACCGTGGCCGAACGGCAAAAACTGCCCGGCTTTGGGGAAAGACGCGGGGAGATCATCCTGGCTGGGGCCGTCATCTTGGAGGAGGTGATGACCCTGCTGGGGGTGGAGCGGATCCAGTTTTGCGAACGGGCCCTGCGGGAAGGGCTGATCGTGGATTGGATGATCGGCCAGGGGCTCATTGAAGATCGGCTGCGCTACCACAGCTCGGTGCGGCGGCGCAGCATCCTCAAGCTGGCGGAAAAATACCAGGTGGAGCTCCCCTATGCCGAGCGGGTAGCGGAGTTTGCCCTCAGTCTTTTCGATCAGACCCGCGGCATCCTGCACTCCTGGGGCTCCCGCGAGCGAGCTCTTCTCTGGGCGGCCGCCATGCTGCACAACTGCGGCCACTTCATCAGCCATGCCGCCCACCACAAGCACTCCTACTACCTGATCCGCCACGGGGAGCTGTTGGGCTTCAACGAGGAAGAGATAGAGGTGATCGCCAACCTGGCCCGCTACCACCGCAAGTCGCCCCCCAAGAAGAAGCACGAGAACTTTCAACGCCTCAGCAACGAGCGGGATCGCCAAGTTGTCCTCGAGCTCAGCCCCCTGCTGCGCATAGCCTGTGCTCTGGATCGCCGCCGCCTGCAGGCCATCCAAGCTCTCCACTGCCGTTTTCAGCTTCTGGGAGAAGGCCCCCGCTGCATGGAGCTGATTTTGGATCCCAGGCACCCCAACGACGACTGTGCCCTGGAGCTGTGGAGCTTGAACGAGAAGAAAAAGGTCTTCGAGCAACAGTTCAAGCTGCAGGTGATTCCCAAATTATCCACCCAGATCCAGCGCAGCGCGGATCCCTTTGAGGCAGCCGTCTAGCCAAGGGGCGTATAGTCGTTTCAAACAAGACGAAGACACTTTGCCGCCGACCCCCTCTACCCTCACCCCCGGCCCCTCTCCCAAAGGGAGAGGGGAGTTGGGGATAGTGCTCCGCACGGCCGGCGCGTCCGCGACAGCGTTGCGTAGCAATAACGACGCAGAGAAACGTTTCATTGCCATTTGAGATGGCTGTAACTACCAAGCTGCCGGTGAACGCCAATAGCTGGGCAAGCGGATCGTATTCCTTTAGCTACCGTTTGCACCAGCGGGATAAAGTTCTCGCGAGGCTGCACGGCAAGTTTTGCTCAGGGAGCGATGGTAATGGGCGAGGGGCTGGTTTGGGTGGCTCTTTGGCCGCCCCGCTCCAGGATCACCTCAACGAGGCCGTTGTTGACCGGCTGCATGTTGAAGGGCAGTTGCTGCTGGGTTTCGTAGAGGCCGGGCGCCACCTCCCGCATCTCCACCTCCGGCGTCACCCCGACGATGCGAAAAGCTGCCCGCCCCCCCGGATCCCCTCGCATCGTAACTTTGAGGATCTCGCCCATGCGCAGGTTGGTGCTGTTGGTGGTGACATTGAAAATCCGGGGCAGCCCAGCAGCGACAGGTGCGGAGACCGGCTGGATGGTGGAGCGGGTTCCCTTAGATCCATCGATTGCAAAAGGGAAGATCTCCCGGTGTTCCTGGCTGAGGCCATCCTTAGTGAGCACAATTCGCAAAACGGGGTTGCTGGCTTGGTGGGTGGGGGCCACCACGTAGGTGCCCTCGTAGTGGTGGGGTCGCACCTCCCGCATCGGCTGGTTCAGGGCCAAATTCCCCAAATCAAACTGGGCGATCCCCCCCGAGTCCCCCCAGATGGCAATGGTGAGAATATCCCCTTCCACCAGGTCGCGCTGGGGATCCAAGCGAATCGCCTCAATACGCGGATAGCGGTTGCCGACTGGAGCCAGAGGAGCAGGCTCAGGGGTGGCCGGTTGTGGCAGAGGGGATGGGGGCGGAAACACCGATTCCACCGGCGGGGGAGCGACATTGCCCAGGGCCAGTTGAGGGAGCCGCCGCTGAACGCGGGTCTCCCGTCCGTTGAGGCTCAGTTGGATACGAATATCGGGACTGAGGGCGCTGTCCTGAGGGCCAAGGGTGTAAACGGCGCGGTAATAGCCGGGCTGCACCTCCTGCATGGGCAAGCCCTGCACCAAGCTGCCGATATCCACGGTGGCCCTGCCGTTGGGAGTGGCCTGGGCCTCAACAGTCAGAGTTCCCCCTGGCGGCACCACTCCCGACTCAGGGGTAATCCGCGTTTGCAAGATTTCGGGTTGGACAGTCTTGGCCACCGGAGCAGGAGAGGGACGCAACTGCGCCACCGGAGCTGGCAAAGGCGGAAGCTGACCGCGATACACCAGCGCCTGGTGCAACAGCACCGCCCCCTCGGCTCGGCTGAGCACCCGATTGGGCCGCAGCCGGGCCGGATCCGGCACATTCACCAATAGCCCTGCTTCCCCTGCCATCGCCACAAAAGCCCGCCCCACCTCCGGCACCTCGGCAGCATCGGTGTACAGAGCCATCCAGCGCTCAATATCGTCCTGGTTGGGAGCAGGCAATTGCAGGGCCCGCACCAAAATAGCCAGGGCTTCCAGGTGGGTGAGATCTCCTTGCGGGCGAAACTCGTTGCCCTCGTACAGGCGCATCGCTCCCGCCTGCAGCACCGCTTGGGCCGTCCAATAGTCGGGGGTATTGGGCTCGAGATCCCGAATCTCTTGTACCTGGTTGGGGTTGGGGACGTAGCCGAAAAACTCCGTTAGCCACTGGGCCAATTCCAGACGAGTCAAGGTCGCCGACAGCGGCTCCTGGGTGAGCACCAGGTCCGTCTGGCGCTCCAGCGCTGCCACGTAGGCATCGGCCCAGGCCAGCGAGGCTTGCTGCTCGACCCCTTGCGACCAGGCCGGCAAGCTGAGGCTTGACCAGCCTAGCGTCCAACATAGGCCCAAGGCTAGGGGCCACGAGCACCGCATAGCTGTTACTCCTGTTCCGTTGACATCCCCTCAGAGCCAGCTTATCTCAAAGTTCCGCCGTGTCCTCAAGCCCTCGATGTCAGTCGCGATTGCGCCCTTTGGCAGTGGGATCCCCTACCCCAGGCGCTCCGGCTCACGCTGCCCTAGAGTTGAACTCAGAGGCTGTTAGGAGATCTTACCTATGCAAGGATGGGGCCTCGCTTGGCGGCAAACAGCTTGAGCAATTGTCTTGTAACTTGTAGCTGTGCATGCAACTCCTTATCATTGTGTTATAGACTCAAAGAGCCCTTTTGCCCCTAGTGCAGGGAGGAGTTTCATGGCTGGCAACACTGGAGAGCGACCTTTTGTCGATATTATTACCAGCGTCCGCTACTGGGTTATTCATGCCCTGACCATTCCCGCTTTGTTTTTGGCGGGCTGGCTTTTTGTCAGCACCGGCTTGGCTTATGATATCTTTGGCACCCCGCGCCCCAATGAGTATTTCACCGCAGAGCGGCAGGAGTTACCGATTGTCAGCGACCGCTTCAACGCTCTTGAGCAACTGGAAAAGTTAACTCGCTAGGAAAGAGCAGGGCCAGGCTGGCAACTCTTTAGTTGTTGCGATTTGTAAATCTATTTTGCGTTCCAAGATGCAGGATCTGGACTATGGCGACCAAATCTGTTAACAAACCTGACGAGCCTGTTTTCTACCCCGTTTTTACTGTCCGTTGGTTGGCGGTGCATACTTTGGCGATTCCAACCGTTTTCTTTTTGGGAGCTATTGCCGCAATGCAGTTTATTCAACGGTGAACCCCATGGCTGATCAACCTGAGAAGAATCCCAACACCCAGCCGGTAGAGCTAAACCGCACCTCCCTATACTTGGGCTTGCTGCTGGTGTTTGTGGTGGGGCTGTTGTTTTCCAGCTACTTTCTCAACTGAGACTTCACTTGTCTCTGGTCTTAAGTTGAGAAAAAGCTGCAGGGATCAATGTAGGCTTACCTTAGCCAGCCCTTGGTTCTCTTTGCAGACTACGGGTGCAACTTTTTAGACCTATCTTTTTCTTCTGGAGGCCAGTTGCTATGACTAGTCAGGCAAGGATCCCTCTGTGGATAGTGGCTGTGGTTGTCGGTTTGGGTGTGGTCACGGTGGTTGGGCTTTTCTTCTATGGCTCCTATACCGGTCTTGGAGCGCCCGTGTAGTTTAGACAAGTAGAGGAGGGCGAGGGGCAGTAATCTAGACAGACCCCTCGCTCTGTTTCGTTTCGGGGTATGCGGGTCAGCTAGAAACCGCGGGAGCTCCCCTGTACCCCCCTATATCCCCCCGCCCAGCCCCCCTGTATCCCCCCGTATACGGGGGGACTGGGGGGCCGGGGGCCGGGCCGGTCAGTGACGGGAGGAATGCGGTCTGTTGATGTATAGTTACAGCATGCCCCAAGTCTTGACTATCAAACTGTTCGCGCTAGCGGGACGGAGTCCTTAGGTATCGGAGTCGCAAGCCGCCAAGCTGGATGCGACTCTGGACGCCTTTGTGCAGGCCTTGAACTGGGTGAATGAGAACACACCAGAGAAGATAGTCAACGCCGTCAAGCTCCAATCTCTCTGCTAGCGCGAGATTCGTACCTGCTTTGGGCTATCCTGGCACAACAGGTATGCAGACGGGTGGCAGGGTCGCGTAAGGTTGCCCGGCAACAGAACTGTCCGGTCAAGGCCTTCAAGGCAGGCTTCGTGACCTACGATGCCCGCATCTTTTCCTTCCGCGAGAACGACTGGACGGTGTCGCTGACCACCGTAGAGGGTCGGGAACGCTTTGAGTTGGCCATTGGCAACTATCAACGAGGGATGCTGGCCGGCACCAATCCCAAATTGGCCACGTTGGTCAAACGCAAAGAGGGTTCTCACTACATCCAGATTGGCGTCGAGCCAGACACCCCCAAGGCGATGGGGGTGGACTTGGGGAGGAGAGATATTGCCCATACCTCAGAGGAGGACAACTGGAATGGACAGCCGTTGAACCAGGTCAGAGACCACTCCTCCCGGCTGCGGGCGTCACTTCAACGCAAAGCCAGTCAGGGCACAAGATCTAGTCGGCGCAGATGCCGCCAACTCTTGCAACGGCTGTCTGGTCAGGAGAGACGCTTGCAAACCTGGGTCAATCCCTGCATCTCCAAAGCGATTGTGTCGAGGGCGCAGGCCACCCACAGTTTTATTGCCCTGGAAGACCTGAGTGGCATTAGGGAGCGCACCAACCGACAGCCGCGCAGTTAAGATAGAGCGGCGGCGGTCGAATAGTTGGGCGTTCTATCAACTGAAGCAGTTTGTGCAGTACAAGGCGCTGCGGGCCGGGATCCAGGTTGGGGTGGTGCCGCCTGCCTACAGCTCGCAGACCTGCCACCCGTGCCTGTGGATTGGGCAACGGGAAGGGAAGCATTTTCGTTGTGTGAACTCGGTCTGTGGCTGGAAAGGGGATGCAGATTTTAACGGTGCCAACGTGATTGCATTATTGGGGGCTGCTGTAAACCAGCCCCCCTACCTCCCCCCGTATACGGGGGGTTGGGGAGCGGTCGGAGCCCGGTAGTTTACACATCTCCCGTGAAGGGGAAGGGTGGCTTTGACACTCCCACCCAGGGGATTCTTACGCAGCCCAAAGTGGACTCGCGAAGGCGCTGTCAAGACGCCTCTAGACAGTCCTTTGAGGCATAACCTCAAAGTTCTGCTTACTTCGGACTTAAGTTCCTCCAGGTTAGTTATTGCCACGCGGGTTTTGCACCGCAGTAGGTTGTTTTCCTGGAGAAGCTCTGTACTAATAACAAAGAAGCAACTAAAGTGGCTCAAGGGCTTTTCCGCCGCGTACTCAAGTACGGGGCTACCAAGCTATCCTCTTGTGTAAGAGCAACGTGGCTACAGAGAAACGTGTTGAGCCAGCACAGCAGTCAGATGTTCTCTTTCTTGAAACAGACAGCGGCGCGAGCTGCTCTGGTCAGCTTCGGCTCAATTTTGCTGGCCGAAATGGGCGATAAAACCCAGTTGGCCACCCTGCTCCTCAGCGCCCACTCGCAAAATCTTGGGGTGATCTTCTGCGGAGCTGCTGCTGCCCTAATCAGCACCAGCTTCATTGGGGTATGGGCGGGGGCTTGGGTAGCGCGAGTCATCCCCCCCCGCTGGATCAAAACCTCGGCAGGCGTGGGGTTCCTCCTGATCGGCCTATCTCTGCTCTGGGGATCCCTGCCCATAGCTGGCTGAGCAGAGGCCTTCAGGATGGCTCCGGCAAAGCATGTTACGATTAAGGACGCCTCGCACTCCACCTGAGTGCCTCACTTTATGCCGGACAACCGGTCAGGAAGACCAGCATGGCCAAAAAACGCAACCTGAAGCGGGAAAAAGCCGAGCGCAACCGCGAGTATGCCAAGCAGTTTCAGAAAAGTCGTGCTCGCAATAGCCGCCGCTTCCGTTCTGTTCCTCGGGATCAGGAGGCCAGCGCTGGCGAAGAACAGCAGCCGTGATGGCAAGTTCGTCGAGAGGCTCTGTTGACCAACACCCTGACCGGAGCTAGCCCAGCAAAGCTGCTATTGTAGGCAGGGGTGGGCTGGAGCGGATAGCCATGAAGTACCGACGTATTCTGCTGAAGCTGAGCGGTGAAGCCCTGATGGGGGAACGTCCCTACGGGATTGACCCCGAGGTCTTGCAGTCCATTGCCAGTGAAGTAGCCTCGGTGGTGCGGGCGGGCGTGCAGGTGGCGATCGTGGTGGGAGGGGGCAATATCTGGCGCGGGCGCAAGGAAGCGGCTGCCCAGGGGATGGATCAAGCTTCTGCTGACTACGTGGGGATGTTGGCCACCGTCATCAACGCCTTAACCTTGCAAGATGCCATCGAGCGGGCCGGGATCCCGACGCGGGTGCAGACGGCCATTGCCATGCAGGAGGTGGCAGAGCCTTACATTCGTCGCCGCGCCATTCGTCACCTGGAAAAAGGGCGGGTGGTGATCTTTGGGGCAGGCTCTGGAAATCCCTTCTTCACCACCGACACGACTGCGGCCTTGCGGGCGGCGGAGATCGATGCCGAGGTGATCTTCAAAGCCACCAAGGTGGACGGGGTTTATGACGCGGATCCCAAGACCCATCCTCAGGCCCGCCGCTACGATGTCCTCAGCTACCAGGATGTGCTTACCCGCGATCTGCGGGTGATGGACAGCACTGCCATCGCCCTCTGCAAAGAAAATCAACTACCCATCGTGGTTTTCGACTTGACCACTCCCGGCAACATCTACCGGGTGGTGCAAGGGGAGCCCATCGGCACTTGGATTGGACAAACAACTCCCAAGAGCAATGGGATCCCTGCCCGCCTGGCCCAGGAGAGCGGATCCTAAGTGGGATAGGCCGAGGCTACACTGGGGGTGGCCCTAACTGACCGGTGACGGCCTGAAGATCTCTTCTGGCCACGCTAACCTGGCCAGAGGATGTGCTGTCGCGATGTGGAGGGGAAGGCGATGACCGATCACCGCGATCCCGCCTCGCCCGAAGGCCTGATCGCCCAAAGTGCTCCGCCCCGCTGCCGCCAACGCTGGGGTCGCCGTCTAGTGCAAGGCTTAGCTTTCCTGGTGGCCTTGGCCGTTGGATTTGGCTACTGGCGCTGGCAGACCTGGCTTCAGCCGCTGGGTGGCCCAGAGCCAATCCAGGTGGTGATCCAGCCGGGCAGCAGCAGCCGTTTAATCGGGAAACAACTGCACCAAGCGGGGGTGATCCGCTCTGCCTTGGCCTGGGAGCTGTGGAGCCGCACCTTTGGACGCGACTGGCTGTTTCAGGCAGGTACCTACGCTTTGGATCCCAACCAAGACATGCTATCCGTAGCCCGACAACTGCGGCAGGGCCGGATTCTGCAGCGGCGGCTGACCATCCCGGAGGGCTGGCGGATCGAGCAGATGGCGGCGGCCTTGGCGGAGCGCAACTGGTTGGCAGCCGATGTTTTCATCGCCACGGCCCGCGTGATCCCTCCCCTCGATTGGCTGCCCCCCAGCTTGAACTCCCTGGAAGGCTACCTCTTCCCCGACACCTATCTTTTTCCTGTCGAACAGGTGGAGGGATCCCTGCCGGATCAGCAAAAAGCCGAGATTGTCATCAACGCCATGCTGCAGCGGTTTGCCGCCGTGGCCCTACGCCTGTTTCGCCAGCACACTACTTCCCTCTCCTTGCATGAGTGGGTTACCTTGGCCAGCATTGTGGAGCGGGAGGCCGCCGTGCCGGAGGAGCGTGCCTTAATCGCGGGCGTCTTTTTGAACCGGCTCAAAAAGGGAATGCCCTTGGGAGCCGATCCGACGGTGGAATATGCCCTGAACATCCAGCAGACGCCAGATCGCCGCCTCACCCTTGCCGAGGTGCGTACCCCCTCCCCCTACAACACCTACCTCACCCCCGGCTTGCCCCCTGGCCCCATCGCCAGTCCGGGCTTGGCCAGCCTCAAAGCCGTTTTGGAGCCTGAGGAGACCGATTACCTCTACTTTGTGGCCCGCTACGACGGCACCCATGTTTTCAGCAAGACCCTAGCCGAGCACGAGGCAGCTCAACGGCAAATCCTCCGCGAGCGGCAGGGATCCCCGCCCACTTCGCAATGAGAAGGTCAGGAGCATTGGCAGTTGGTGGCTGAAAAGGTTCTCGATGGTACGCAAACCTTGGTTCAAGCTCCTGCAACCGGATGTGGTGGTGGCCGGCACTGTCTTGCGGCTGCGGGCAGAAGATCTGTTGGCCTGGCAGGTGAGGGGCGTCATCTTCGACGTGGACGACACGCTGGTGCCGATCCGCCAGGCTGAGGTGGATCCGGCTGTGGCCGCCTGGCTGGAGCAATTGCGCCCCCACTTTCAGATTTGGCTGGTGAGCAACAACCTCAACCGCAACCGCATTCGCCAAATCGGCGAGAGCTTGAACCTGCCTTCCATTCACGGCGCCGGCAAACCCTCGCGGCGCGCTCTGCGGCGGGCTGTGGCGCAAATGAACCTGCCGGTGGAGGCGGTGGCCATCGTGGGCGATCGCCTGTGGACGGATATCCTGGCGGGCAATCGGCTGGGCTTGGTTACCGTATTGGTCAACTCCCTCCTGCCCAAGACTCTGGAGAAGAGCCCTGCGGCCATCCTGGATCCCCGCGTTTGAGAGATTCTTTGGACAACCTCACCCCCGTCCCCTCTCCCAGAGGGAGAGGGGAGCTAGGAAATAACGTAACGAGCCGTTTCATTTTTGAAATGACTCTATAGGTTGTCAGGGGGTGGCGCATCCGCAAGTTGAAATCGAGAGACAGCTTGCAGAACTGACCCATCTGCCCAAGTTTTTTGTAGAGTGACGGCAGTGAGCCGGCTCCGGCATTGGGCCCGCCGGGTGGCGGTGTAAAGGCAGCGTCAAATTCAAAGGTTAAGCATGCAAACCATCCCTGTCGTCAAGTCCGCCATGCAACGGGTGAAGTCCATGATGCAGAAATCGCTGCGGTCTGTTCCCATCTCTCACCGTCCCAAGTCTCTGTTGATATCCCAGGGACGGAGTTTAATTAAGCTGAGCAGCCTGCTGGCCTTGCCCTTGCTGGTCTCGGCATGGCCCGCTTGGGCCTTGACCTTGGTGGCCCGTCCGGATCTACGCAGCCTCAAACGGGCACAAGTCATTCGGGTGGTCGATTACAACACCCTGGTTGTCCAGCTCGAAGGGGACTTGAATTTGCGGCTGGTGCAACTGATCGGGATTGCTCCTCTGCCGGCAGAGCTCAATCCTACGTGGACGAAGCTGCGCGGGCAAACCCCTCTGCCCATCTCCAATGCTGGTCAATACCTGCAGACGGCTTTGCTGGGGCGCGAGGTTTTCTTGGAGTTGGATCCCGCTCTGGCCCCCACCCCCACCCTGCCTGCCTACGTTTGGCGGGCCAATACCCTCATCAACCAGGAAATGCTGTTTTTGGGGCATGGCCTACTGTCGCCGCAAACCAATGGCCTCAAGTACGGCGTCATTCTCAAAGAGGCAGCCAATGCGGCAAGGCAACAGGGGCGCGGCTATTGGACGCCCTATGGCCCTCGCTAGAGGGAAGCCAAAGACAGGTCCAGAGCCGCCTGGCCCTTGGGGATGGCTCTCAACTTCAACAAACAGTTTCAACGGCTCTTCGGGAGAGGCGCTCCACCCCAGATCCCGTCCAAAAGGCGGGAGCGAGCCGTTCTCTCGAGATTGCTCACCTTTTGTATTTTCTTAGTATTTAGCCTGCTTATATATGATGATCTCAGGCGGGCTTTCGATCCTGGGCTGCCGAGTTCGCTGGGTTGGAAGGGATCCCGCTGGGTGATTTGGAGTTCCCTATGGCGGATGAACTGCCGTTTACCCTGGATCAGCTCCTCATCGTTCAGGCGATTGCGCAGCAGGGGAGTTTTCGGCGGGCTGCGGAGAGCCTGTTTGTCTCCCAGCCAGCGGTCAGCTTGCAGGTGCAGAACCTGGAGCGACAGTTGGGAGTGGTGTTGTTTGACCGCGGCGGGCGCAAGGTGGAGCTGACGGATGCGGGGCAGGTGTTGCTGCACTACAGCGAGCGCATCCTCAAGCTCTGCCGGGAAGCGGTTCAAGCTCTGGCCAATTTGCAAGAGATGGGAGGGGGGCACTTGGTTTTGGGGGCCAGCCAAACGGTGGGCACCTACGTCATGCCCTCTTTGATCGCGCAGTATCACCGCAGCTATCCCCAGATTTCGGTGCAGCTCTTGGTGCAATCCACACGGCGAATTGCCCAGAAGCTGGTGGAGGGTCGGCTGGATCTGGCCATTGTCGGCGGGGAGATCCCCTTTGACTTACAGCGGCATTTGAAGGTGATTGCTCTGGCGGAAGACGAATACGTGTTGGTCGGCGCCCCCAGCTGTGCCCTCGATGCTCCCGCCCTTGTGGATCTGTTGACTTTGCCCTTCATTACCCTGGATCCCCAGTCTTCCACGCGGCAGACCATCGACCGGGTGCTGAATCGCCACGGCATCAACCCGGGCCAGCTAAATGTACGGCTGGAACTCAGCTCGATTGAGGCAATCAAGAATGCCGTCCAGGCTGGCTTGGGGGTGGCTTTTTTGTCGATGGTGGCGGTGGGCTCCGACTTGGAGCAAGGGCGGCTGAAAAAGCTGGCGGTGGAAGGGCTGCAGATACGGCGCACCCTTTGGCTGGCGTTTAACCCGGAGCGCTATCAATCGCAGGCGGCCACCCGCTTTCGCGAGGGGCTGCTGAGCTGCCAAGACTGGCTGAAAACTCCCCCTCCCCACTTACAGTTGCTCGCTTGAGTGACATCCTCTCCCGCTAAGCCCTGACGGGCTGTAGACGGGAGCTTCCGAGAATCACTTCTCGGAGTTGCTGCTTCAACGGACTGGTAAACCAGGATCCTCCACAGCCAGAGAGCGGCAGTCCCACCGCCCCCCTATATCCCCCCGTATACGGGGG